>CADCWP010000279.1 GCA_902806425.1 uncultured Truepera sp. | reverse complement strand
TGCAACATGAACCACAGCTACACCTTATATATAGGTGCTAATTCAACGACTGATCAAGAAAAGGCTCATTCGGGTTCTCGACCACTAGTCCACCCACGAGGCGGCCAGTGACCAAGCTCGAGCCGACCCAGCTCACGCCCGAACAAAAAGACCAGCTCGAGCTCGCCCTTAAATCAGTCTACCCGGACGCCGACACACCCACCCTCAGCGAACTCCGCAACCACCCGGCGCGCCTCGCTTCGCTCAAGCACCTACTCCAAGTTCTGGGGGACAGGTTGACAGAACGCCAGCAGCAGGTGCTCGTCCGCACCCTAGGCTTACAAAGGACAACCGCTGAAACCTTAGAGCAGGTCAGTCGCGACCTGGGCGTCACCCGGGAGCGCGTCCGCGCCATCGGCAAGCAGGCACTCAATAATCTCAAGAAGGCAGCGCTGGCGGCTGGCTTGCAAAAGAAGACTACGCTCGAGCAGCCTAGCAACGCACCGGGCCTGAACCTCGCGCTCTACCAGGGCAACGCCACCGACCGGGCCGTCCGCTGGGCGTCGCTCCCCTCGGACGACCTCAGACGCCTCGCCATCACCGCCGCACAAGCCCGCGACGCCGAGGCACTGTGGAACCTGACCGACGCCTACCTCACCCTGCACGGCGCCAAAGGCTCCGCGGCAAGCGAGCGTACCCGCGACTCGTACCGCAAGGGCATATGCGATCTACTCGCTGACTGGCCAGGCGAGAACCTCCTCCGGCCCGCCCGCGACGCCGGCGTCGTGTGGGTCCGGCAGCTCGAGACGAAGATCGTGCGCAATACCCTCACGGGCCAGCCCAAGCGCGACGCCGTCTCGGGCGGACCCAGAGTCCTGAGTCCCGCCACCGTGCAGGCGAAGCTGGCGGCAGCTAGAAGCCTCTACAAGGCATTGCGCTGGGCGGGTGCCACCACCGCAAACCCGTTCGAAAACGTCAGAGTTGCCAAAGACCCAGTACCCGCCTGGGAGAAGCGGGGCGCATACACCCCCGAGGAGGTCGAGGCGTTACTCGGGGTAGCCGAAGGACCCGACACAGTCATGGTCCTGTTGGGAGCACACGCGGGACTGCGGATCGCCGAGATGTCAGCACTCAAGTGGCCCGACATCGACTGGCGCTCAAAGGAACTGGTGGTGCGTCAAGGCAAGGGCGGGAAGACCGCCCGCGTGGCGATGACCAAGCGCCTGCGTGAGACGCTGCGGGAATGCCCACGCGATGCTGCGGATCTAAACGGCTTCGTCCTCCCCTACCGGGCTTACCGCGCCCGCGAGCGCTTCCAGAAACTCTGCCTGCTCTCCGGAGTCGAGTACAAAGGCAAGGAGGTGCACGGGCTGCGGCACGGGGCGGGAACGCGGACGTACGTGCAGTTCAAGGACCTGGGCCGGGTGGCGCAGCACCTGCGGCAGGCGAGCGTGGACACCGCCCGGCGCTACGCCAAGATGGCTGACAAGGTTGTCGGCGAGGGCATCGAGGACTGGTGAGGCCTACCACGCAGCATGTCGAGTGACCAAAGTGCGTCACGAACCCGGGTCCGCTGCACGCCACATACCAGACACCCCATCTTCAACATGAACATGGGTGACAAGAAGCTTGCTGGGCACCACGGTTTGAAGGAAGATCAGCAAAGTCAAGTTGACAAG
>CADCWP010000278.1 GCA_902806425.1 uncultured Truepera sp. | reverse complement strand
AACGGGGTTTCGGGGTTTGGCGACACTCCTGGTTAGGCAAATAGAAATCAAAGGCGTGTGCCTCATCTGTAGGGTCTCCTGTAGTCGACCTAGCTGTATTTCCATAAATCGAAGTTGAGGGTCCCTCACTAAATCTCACGCCACCATAACCCAGTTTATCAATGCTAAAAAAACGACTATGGATGGGAAGGTAAGGTATTTCCTCAAAAGCATTGGAGAGTGGCAGGGCAGGGTTATGACTGTGCTCCTCCAGCACCCGGAAATCGTACATCAATCTGCCTCTTAGCCAAATCTGAAGTTCTGCAAGGAACACTGTAACAATATAACTTCTGCAATCTTTGCATCATCCGCTTTATAGAGCTTCAGCATAAGCCTTGTTACAACGCTATACTAAACCCATGCAAAACGTGACCCTGAGCCGCCCCTTCGACCTCGCCGGAACCTTGCGCCGTGCCCGGACTGCGAGCCGCGCCCTGGCCCGCGCCGACCGCGACGGGGCGCTTCTGAGAATTGCCGACGCGCTGCTGGAGCGTCGCGCCGAGATTTTAGCAGCCAACGCCGAGGACGTAGCCGCTGAACGCGCAAAAGGAACGCCGGACGCCCTTTTGGACCGCTTAACTCTAGACGAACTCCGCCTGCAAGGTATCGCCGACGCGGTGCGGCAGGTAGCCGGTCTACCCGACCCCCTGCACCGTCACCTGGACTCCTGGACGCTCCCAAACGGCCTCGTGGTTCGTAAGGTCAGCGTGCCCTTCGGCGTTATCGGAATGGTGTACGAGTCGCGCCCGAACGTCACGGTCGATGCGGCGGTGTTGGCGCTTAGAGCGGGGAGCGCGGTGGTGCTGCGCGGCTCGGCCAATGCGCTACGGAGTAACCGCGTGCTGGTCGCGGCGATGCGGGACGCGCTCCCACGCGCCGGTCTCCCGGAGGACGCGGTGCAGCTTATCGACTCACCTGACAGGAGATTCGTCACCGAACTCTTGTCGGCACGGGGGCTGGTCGATCTGGTTATCCCCAGGGGCGGCGCGTCCCTCATCAACCACGTCGTCGAGACCGCCAAGGTGCCGGTCATCGAGACCGGGACGGGCAACTGTCACATCTTCGTTGACGCGTCCGCTGACTTAGAACGTGCCGAGGCGGTCGTCTTAAACGCCAAGGTCCAGCGTCCGGGGGTCTGTAACGCCGCTGAGACGCTGCTGGTCCATGAAGCGGTGGCAGAGACGTTTTTGCCGAGGGTACTGACGACGCTTGAGAGGGCCGGTGTGCGGCTTGTCGGTTGTGAGCGGACGCGGGCTGTCCATCCCGGCGTGGGCGTAGCTACCGAAGCCGACTGGGAGACGGAGTACTTAGGCCTCGAGCTGGCCGTCCGGGTGGTCGCTTCGCTGGACGAGGTTGTCGACCACATCAACCGCTACGGCACGCAGCACAGCGAGGCGATCCTGACCGGCTCGAGTGAAAACGCATCACGCTTTCAAGACGAAGTGGACGCGGCGGCAGTGTTTGTAAACGCCTCGACGCGCTTTACCGACGGCTTCGAGTTTGGCTTCGGGGCGGAGATCGGCATCAGCACGCAGAAGCTGCACGCGCGCGGGCCGCTGGGTTTGGCCGAGATTACAACCTATAAGTATCTGCTGAACGGGCAGGGTCAGGTGCGCCGCTAGGAAAGCAC
>CADCWP010000277.1:392-1672 GCA_902806425.1 uncultured Truepera sp. | reverse complement strand
GCTGGGCTTGCTGCTGGCCGTGGTAGTGACGGCGGCGTCGACCTCGGACCCAGCGGGAGCCCGCCTGCTGCTCGCACGGTTGGGCGGCGGCGGCAAGAAGCTGCGTACGGTGTGGGTGGACGGCACCTACCGGGGCACGCTGCTGGCGTGGGTGGCCGAGCGGTACCGGTTCCGACTGCAGGCGGTGCTGCGCACGGAGGAGCAGAAAGGGTTTGTGGTGCTGCCGCGCCGCTGGGGTGGTGGAGCGGACGTTCGCCTGGCTCAGTCAGTACAGGCGGCTGAGCAAGGACTACGAAGGTAGTGTTTCGAGCAGCGAAGCGATGATCCAGATCGCGATGATCCGCTTGATGCTCCGTCGATGGCACATCCTTGACCTTCTCAGACTGTCTCTTAGAATATACGAGCCACCACAGGGGCTCGCACAACACCGCATGAAAACGGTGGTCGGTGGTCGGTGGTCGGTGGTCCGTCGTCGGTGGTCGTTCGTCATTCGTCGTTCGTCGATGTTCTCACCAGAATACGGAGGTTTCTATGAGCCAACCTGAAAAGAAGGGCACGCAGGGATTCACAGACGAGGAACGAGCCGCGATGAAGGAGCGCGCCAAAGAGCTGAAGGCGGAAGCGCGCGCGAACAAGAACCGGGCGGAAGGGGAAAGCGACGTGCTCGCGAAGATCGCCGAGATGCCCGAACCGGATCGCGCCATGGCCACGCGGCTCCATGAGATCATCACAGCCAGCGCGCCAGCCCTCTCGCCGAAAACCTGGTATGGCATGCCCGCGTATGCCAGGGACGGCAAGATCGTCTGCTTCTTCCAAAGCGCGCACAAGTTCAACGCGAGGTACGCGACGTTCGGCTTCAACGACACGGCGAACCTCGACGAAGGCGCCATGTGGCCGACCTCCTTCGCGCTGAAGGAGCTGACTGCCGCCGAAGAGGAAAGGATCGGCGCGCTCGTGAAGCGAGCGGTGAGCTGAGGGCTGCGCTCGCCCCTCCTGGGCGTCGGTGCACACGTCGAGCAGGAGATCAAGGTTATTGGGGGCGGAGCGCTGCTTGCATCGGTGAGGGACGACGGCGGCAACATCGTCGGGCTTCGTCAGGGTTGATACATTTCTGTAGACGGTAGGGGCACGCCACCGCGCTTGCCCAGGACGGTAGGGCACGCTGCCCTGCGTGCCCCGGGGTCCCCCTACGTCTTGTACAGCAGAGGTGAACACGATGAGCTGGAACAAACTGGAAGCCGCCGATCCCGAGCTGGCTGCGTTCGGCGCCGAACGCTTTG
>CADCWP010000277.1:0-382 GCA_902806425.1 uncultured Truepera sp. | reverse complement strand
GGACTGAGCTCGCCGCTGGGCCGTGCCCTTGTCACCGGCGTGTCCAACTCGCGGAAATCCTCCATCGTGTTTGACAGTGTGGCGTCGGAATCGCGGCGCCACCTCAACGAGACCTTCAGCACCTTCGTGTGCAACTTCCTCCCGCGCTACGCGCAGGCTGGCGTCGACGCCATCGAGACCGTTGGTCCCGGTGTCATGCCCCTGATGTAACGTTCCGGAGCTTTCTAGCGTAGAGAGGGTATGCTCCTATGGACGACGCCACGCAAGACCGTGCACGAGCACAGTCCTTCAGCCCCTCCTGAGCCTGTACCCAGCTCGGTCCAGGTGACGTTGATGCACAGGTGAAGCCTGGGGCGTCGTTGTGTCAGGAATATGGAGCATG
>CADCWP010000276.1 GCA_902806425.1 uncultured Truepera sp. | reverse complement strand
GCGGCGTGATGATGTGCTCCAAGCCGTGATCGCTCAGATAGCGGGGTAAGGTCACGGACGCTTCGTCGAAAACACCGCGCCTGAGCTTGACGAAGTAAGGTTTGCCGTCACCGGTCGCGGCGCGGTAGACCGCCGTGTCCGGGTCGGCCCCGAGCGCGAGAAAGTCGACCTGAACGATGTGCAGGTTGTAGGCGCTCTGCACATGAGCGGCGAGCTGGCCTTCTTTAAGGTCAGGTTCTTCCAACATAGTCGTGTTCCCCAAGATGCTCTTGTAATCACTGCCTAGATGTAAAGAGAAGATGCCACAACGTCAGGGAGACAAGAAGATTGCGGACAGATTCCCAGCGTTCGTGGTTAACCTAAAGCCTTTGCGAGTAAGAAGCTTTGACCCCGCCTACGCTTCCCTCACATCTTTGTATAAGGTTCAGCGGTCCATTCGAGGTCGGGCTCGAGCGGAAACCGCGCGCCCTGCCGCCGGTAATGAAGTCCTTTTAACTCCTGACTGACCGTCCCCGGTGTCAGCGCCAGCAGCGTGTGGGCGGCGGCTTGGGTGAGTTCGGCGGTCAGATACCCGGATTTCACTACCAGAAGCCGCGTGTCAGAAAGCGAAATGCCGAGGCGCTCAACGTCGGCGGGGTAGTGGAAGGGGCGGCGCGCGGCGGTCAGAACAACCGCCACACCGCCTAGAGTAACGACCGCCTGACGCTCCCTTTCAGTTTCGGCGGGGTGGAGATGGGCGACGCGGGCGCGAACGTGCAGCGGCCGACTCGTCTCCGGGTCGAGGGTCGCGCCGACGCTCAGCTCGAGATCGGCCCCTTCCCCCGCCGCGTAGCAGGCGTTTGTCGCGGGCGCGTCGGCCAGCCCAGCTACTACCGCGCCGTCAAGCCTGCGCCTAAGCAACTCCGTCAAGACGAAGGTCGTGTCGCCGACCCCACCGCCGGTCGGGTTGTCACCCGAATCGCTCAGGATAACGGGGTAAGCGTCGAGTTCTACAAACCACTCGAGGCATGCCTCTAAACCTCCCGCACGCACACCAAAGCCAAAATCATGGCGCGCGTTCCAGTACCGCTCGGCCAAGGCTACTGCTTCGCGCCTCAGCACGTTCCCATCGGTTCCGGTCAGCACCACGCTGGCCTGCGCGCGGGGTTCATCGGCCCAGACGTAGCCGACCAAGAGCGACGCGTCGAGCACACCGTCCAGAGCGTCCATCTCCGGCAGATGCCGGTAGAGACCCCGGGCCGGTTCGTTCACGGTGCTGGTCATCTCACCCGGTAGCACGACGGGCATCGGCACCCACACGAGCTGTGGCCGGTAGCCTCCGTGAAGCGCGTTTACAAGCATTGTACAGGCCCGCTTTTTGGTTTCAACCACGTCGATATGCGGCGCGGTGTGAAACGCGCTAAAGATGTCGAGCGCGTCTACAATGCGCTTTGACACGTTGCCGTGGAGGTCGTAGCTCGCCGCGACGAGACACTTCGGCCCGACCAGCTCGCGCGCTGCTCCTATCCAGTCCCCTTCGGCGTCGTCCATACCGGAAACATTTATCGCGCCGTGCATATCGAGATAGAGGCCGTCCAGCGGAACGAGCGCCGAGAGCCGCGCCAAGAACTCGTCCTTGAAGGCGTTATAGGTCTCACGCGCTACCGGTCCACCGGGGATGGCAGCGGCGTGGAGGGTCGGCAAGAACGTGGCGTCATAGGCGTCTAAGAAGCCGTAACGGGCGTCCCCCCGCAAGGCGTCGCCGCGCAACACGCGGAAGTCCGCTAGGGTCGTCGGCACCGGATTAAAGGTGCTCGATTCGGTATGGACGCCGCCGAAGGCGATACGAAAACCCATTAGAGGCTCCTTATGAGCGCCCCGATGGACGCCTCGTCGGTGAAGGTTGGCGACCCGAACGCGAACCTCGAAGGATTGATGGGAGCGGGAAGCTGGGCAGAGAAGTGCAGCTCACGAACGCCGCTCTCCCGTACGATTTGCGCCGCGTTATGGGGCCGGACGCCGCCCCCGGCCATCACAGTGAGACGGCCCGCGGCCCGCTCGTTGAGTTGGCGAAGCAGCGGCACCCCGGCGAGCGCGTCCAGCTCCCCTCCTGAAGTGAGGATGCGCGTCACGCCCAGCGCGATAAGCTGTTCTAAAACCTCGAGCGGTTCCCGGCACACGTCGAAGGCGCGGTGAAAGGTCACAGGTAGCGGGTTAGCGGCGGCCAAAAGCGTTTTCAGCTGAGGCAGATTTAAGGTGCCGTCCCTGCTCAGTGTCCCGAAGACGAGACCGTCCGCGCCCGCCTCTTTGAAAAGGGCGACGTCATCTAACATCACGGCCAGCTCTAGATCGGTGTAGCAGAAGTCCTCGGCGCGAGGCCGCACCAGCACGTGAATGGGCAGCCGCGAACACGCTCGAGCCTGCCGGAATAAACCCAAGCTCGGCGTCACGCCCCCTTCGGCGAGGGCGCTGCACAGTTCTACCCGGTGCGCCCCCGCCGCCTCCGCCGCCCTCACCCCAGCGACGTTTTCGGTGCAGACCTCGAACTTGACGTCAGGCAATATCGGCGAGTGACTGCCCTAACAGCTCGAGCCCCTTGGTCATATCGTCAGCCGAAACGTTCAGGTGCGGCGCGATCCGGTTGACGTTGCCGTAGCGCCCGCCCTTACCGATCAAGAGTCCTCGCTTGCGCGCCGCCTGGATGAGCGCGTTTGCCCGCGCCGGGTCGGGCGTTTTCGTTCCCGGATGGACCATCTCAAAGGCTTGCATCAGCCCCATGCCGCGCACGTCGCCGATAAAGTCGTGTTTTGCACCCTGGTCGTCCATGTAGGCGCGGAGGCTGTCGCCCTGCGTTTCGGCGTTTTCCCAAAGCTTGTGCTTTTCAATATATTGAATCGTCGCGTACGCCTGCGCCATCGAGACCGGGTTGCCGCCGTAGGTTGAGAGCGTCAGACCGCCCATCGCCTCGGCGATCTCCGGCGTCATCACCGTGCAGCCGACCGGCGCGCCGTTGGCAATTCCCTTGGCGAAGGTCATGATGTCGGGCTCGACGCCCCAGTGCTCGATGCCGCACCAGTACCGGCCCGTCCTGCCCCAGCCGGTCTGCACCTCGTCGATGATCAGCACGCCCCCAGCGGCTTTGACGAGCGGCAAGATGCGCTTGAAGTAGTCTTTCGGCACCACACCGAAACCGCCGACGCCCTGAATCGGCTCGGCCATAAACGCCGCAATCTTGCCGTCGGTGCAGGTCGCCAGAAAATCTTCAAAGTCTTCAACCAGAAAGTCCAAGTAGGCCGCTTCGCTCATTCCGTCGGGTCGGCGGTACATGTTCGGACTGCGGACGTGCTTGATGGTGCCGTCATAGACGCCGCCGAGCTTCCAGTTCGAGTGCGCGGTCATCGACATCATGGCGCTGCTCCGGCCACTGTAGGCGTGCCGCAGGGCGATGATATCGGTGTTGCCGGTGTAGACGCGCGCCGCCATGAGTGCGGTCTCGTCGGCCTCGGTACCCGAATTGCTAAAAAACGAATGTTGCAACCGTCCGGGGGTGATCTCGGCGATCTTCTCGGCCACCTTTAGGGTGATCTCGTTGAGGTAGAGCGTGCTGGTGTGACCCGTCCGCTTCATCTGCTCAACGGTTGCCGCGACCACCTCGTCGTTGCAGTGGCCGATGGAGACCGTCAGGATGCCGCCGAAAAAGTCCAGGTAGCGGTTTCCCTCCACGTCCCAGAGGTACTGGTCTTTGGCGTGGTCAACGGCAATAGGCTCGTCGCCGTAGTAGAGCATACTGCTGAGGCTGGGGATGAGGTACTTCTGCTGCCGTTCGCGCAGGTCTTGGGTTTTACTGGCGGTGCTGGTCATGCGGGCCTCCTAATTCACTTGGGTCTAAAGATGCAACAATTGGATGTACTCTAGCAGAGTTACACGAGCCCACCCTTCAATTTGTGGTTTCGGGTTCTTCAAGCGCTATGTTTAATAAAAGTTGGAGCACTATAACCGGCCCTGGCATTATATCCACTTCAGTAACATTTACACCATCAAATTCAGGGTTAGTTGGCACGTCAACATTTAGAATCCACCATGTCTCGATTTTTTTAAGGAGAGCAATCATAATTGGGAACTGTTCCAAGTAGTCGGTCTTGACTTCTCCAACAATAACGCTCGTCATCTCATGAGCTACAACGTTACGGCAGTTTTTGATTGCTTCGTATTTCTTGAGGTCGCCCTTAGTAATTGCATTTTGCTCAAGCAGCCAGCTTAGAGAAGCATAAATTGGACTTTTATTACGAGATAAAACTTCATCTCTATATGTTGCTAAATCCGCCGAGTTGTCAACCTCAAAACCAATTACCAGAAAAATTTTTATGCGTTCAACTATGCTGTTTTCGAGAAGCTCATAAGCGGCAAGATAGAGCGAAGCCGAGATTAGCCTGGCCCGAAGCAGATCAGGGTTTAAAAGCTCATCCAGCTTTGTATTTGTGCAGCTCATGTGGCTAAAGTCCTAATCAGTTGAAAGAAAAGCCCCCGCTCGGGTAAGGCTCGAGCAGGGGCCACGCACCTTACTCCGCTACTGCCTCGTACACGCTTTCATCGACCACCTCGTCATAACTCACGTCATCAGCGATCAGACCGACCTGCTGAAGCAGCTCGACCGAACGGTCGAAATCTTCCTCGCTGAGCGCTCCAATAGAGGTACCCTCTTCCGGCGCGACGAGTTCCGCGACGCGGGCCATCTGCCAGGTCTGGTGAATCTGCGGGCTTTGAGTGCTGCCCGACCCGGCACAGGTATCGCCGCACGACTCGAGCACTATCGACACCGCCTCCTCCTGATTGTCAATCGCATACTGCCAGCCCTTGATACTGGCCCGTAGGAAGCGCTCGGCGACCTCACGCCCGGAGACGCCGGAGCCCTTAAAGTCCTCGGCTTCTAAAAGCCCTGCCGTGGTGAAGATGAGGTCCTCGAGCAGATCCGCGTCAATCTCCGCCGGGTCTAGCACGGTCAGCGTGTCGAGCGGGTAGCCCAGGCCCACGATCTGGTCGAGTTCGTTGTAGGTCATCGCGGACGCGACCTCGACCTCGTTGGGAAACACCAGCGACGGGTCGAAGGCGTAGACGACGGCGCTCACGTCCGGATTCGTCACGGTCGGGTCGAGGTCCGAGGTGAGGTCTTCGGCGGCAAACACGGCCTGTGCGACGAACTCGTTGCCGAAACCCCACACCCCCACCGTCCGGCCCGCTAAGTCGGCGAACTCTTCGATGCCCGAGTCGTTCAGCGCCACCATCCGGTAGCCCGAAGCCTGATAGATCTGGGCGATCTGCACGACGTTGAGCCCCTGCTCGCGCTGCACCAGCATGTTGGCGATCCAGTCGGTGCCGAAGTCGGCGTTGCCTGAGGCTACCTGCACTGTCGGGTTGACGTTGCCGCCGTCCAGCACGGTGACGTTCAGGCCCTCTTCCTCGTAGAACCCCTGCGCCTGGGCGACAAAGTAGCCAGCGAACTGCGCCTGCGGAAACCACTTGGACTGGAAGGTCACGTCGATCAGGTCTTGGGCGAAGCCGACCGGGAGCGCGGCGAGAACGGTGAGGCTCGAGACTCTAAGCAGGGTGTTAATTTTCACGGACTTACCTCCAGAACTAAGATTGGGTCGGACAGCGTGGGTACAGCGGTTAGCGGGCGGCAACAAGACCGGGGCTCACACCTCCTCACGCAACGACGGGTGCCACCTGGTCGTGCGGCGCTCAAACCAGGAGACAAGGTGGTAGAGGGTGATGGAAACGAGGCTCGAGACAAAAATTGCCGCGAACACCACGTCATACGCCCCCCGCCGCGCCGAGAGCGAGATGCGCTGCCCCAACCCCTCGGGCGGTCCCGGAATCAAAAACTCCGCGACGATGACGCTGACGACGGAGAGTACGACGGCCAACTTGAGCGCGTTGAACAGATGCGGCAGCGCGTTCGGCAAGCGCAGCTTGAAGAACACCTCAGTAGGTTTCGCGGCGTAGGCGCGGAGCAGCTCGAGCTTGAGCACATCGACCGATAAAAGCCCCTGCACCGTATTTAAGAGCACCGGAAAGAATGTCACGATGACGACGACCGCCGCTTTCGATTCCCAATCGACGCCGAACGCCCGGCCTAAAACCGGAGCCAGCCCAACTATCGGCACCGCCCCGAACGCCGCCGCCAGAGGCAGAAAGCCGCGCTGCAAAAAGGTGCTGCCCGCGACGCCTACACCTGTTAGAAAGCCCGCAGAGAACCCGATCACGAAACCCAGCAAAATTTCCTTGATAAACGTCACGTAGCTGTCACGGACGAGCACCGGAAAGGTCACCTGTAGCGAGGCCCACACGTCAGCGACGCTCGGAAAGATGCCTTTGGGCACGCCGAACCCGACGACCAAACCTTGCCAGAGCAGCAGGAGCACAAACGGCACCGCCGCCGGGAGCAGAAGCCGTCCGAGACGCGAGCGTCCCCCCTGCCCGGAGGCGGCGCACGCCAGCAGCAGAAAGCTCCAGAACCGTAGCCAGTAGGTTGGCGTCACCTCGCCCGTTACCGTCCAAAACGCGCCAGCAAGGCCCAACAGCGTCAACAAAAAGGCTGAAACCACCCTCACGAGCGCTCCCACGGCGCGATGACACGCTGCAAAAGCCCGACGAGCGCCACCAGCCCGATACCTAGAAGCGCCGAGATCAGCAGCAGAATCCACACGTCGGCGACGTTTCCCGACTGCACCTGACCCAAGATCTGAAAGCCCAGCCCGCGCCGGTTGTTCGATTCGGTCTCGGCTACTAAGGCTCCGACGAGCGCAGCCGCCGCCGCCAATTTAAGCGAGGTGAATAAAAAGGGTACCGCCGCCGGAAAGCGCACCTTGGTGAACAGCTGCGTAGGCGTCGCCGCGTAAGACTTCATCAGGTCGAGCGCGAGCGGGTCGACCGAGCGCAGGCCCTTCACGGTGCCGACGACGACCGGAAAAAAGGCGATGTACGCGCCGATGAGGGCGGTCGGTAACAGCGAGGTCTGGATGGTGATGCCCACGTTGCCCAGAACCAGCAGCAAAACCGGGACGAGCGCAATGATCGGCACCGTTTGAGACGCTACGAGCCACGGCAACAGGGCGCGCTCGAGCGGCCTCACCGTCACGAACAAAACGGCCAGAAGCGTCCCGACGGCTGCCCCCAACCCTAAAGCCGAGAGTGTACCCGCCGCCGTATACAGCACCGCCCGGACGATGTTGCGTTCGTCATTAAGGGGAAACTTGTTAAAAAACGGCCCGATACGTGCCGCGATCCAGTGCGGGAAGGGAACCGGGTGTTGCGGCAGCGCGAGAAAGCACGCTATCACGTCTCCTCCGCACCCCGGCTGCGCGTACACCGTGTAGGCGTCCGTCCAGACCGTTGCCCCGGCTGGGGGGGCGCGCGCGAGCATCACCTCGCCGGTTTGGAAGTCGGTCACAAACGCGCCCGGATACCCCCGGAGCTGTGCGTTGCGGGCGGGCGGCTCCGTGAACGTCACCACGGAGCCGTCACGCGTGTAGGTTTCGCCTTCTGTCTGCGGCACACCCTCAACCGTGACGATACCTTCGTCGCTCCCAAACGTGAACGTCGCCCGCTCACCGTCTACCCGCTCTTCAGGGCGCTCATCGTCGCTAGGAAGGGGCGTGTCGTCCACATAAACGTCATACGGCTCGGTCTCCACAACGGGCGTTTGCAAGAGCGTAAAGCGCTGATTTGTGCCGTCGGCTTCACCGGAAAGTCGCTCGGCCAACCTAACCACGCTCTCGGCAACCCGCACCTCACCGGAGGGCGGCGCGGCGAACACCACGGTATCGTCGTTCAGAACCGCGTAATCACCTGAGACGCGGCGCAGCTCGCCCCCGAAACTCGGCGCTTCGGCGAAAGTTATGGTGTCACCTTGGACAGTGTAGTCGGCACCCGCGCTTAGAACTTCGTCGTCCAACAAAATAGGGCCAGTTGCCCCGCTAAAGGCAAAACTCACGCGCACGTCGTCGGGGGTTTCGGCGACTGGCGTCGCGCCGCCTACGGCCAGCGTGCCACCGACATAGAGCGTCGGCGGGTCGGGCAGGTCGCCGTCATAGCGGTAGATCGTCTCCGAAACTGGGGTCGGCGTCTCTCCCCACGTTACCAGCGGCGTACTTGGTTCAGCTTGTAGCGTCACCGTGTCGCCCGATACCGTATAGGGCGTGTCTACAGGTATGTTGTCTCTAACGAGCACACCGTCTTCAGCCGGGTTTTTAAAGGTCAACGTTGTGCCGTTAAGCCGCTGCGGAGGCTGCGCCGTCACCGTTGCCTTCTCCCACTTCCGCAGGTCGCGCATGTCACGGAGCGCTAAGGGTAGGCCGAAAAGCAGCGCCAGTGGATAGCCGAGCAGAATTAGTGCAACGAGGACGGTCAGCACAGGCAAAAAGGCGGAAACTTTTGCTGGCAGCGAAAACCCCCGCCGCTCGCTTTTCAGTCCCTTCGCTTCCCGCCGCATCCTGTCTTGCACCCTAGTGCATCCCCTTGAGCGCGTCGCGTACCTCGGTCGTCAGCTCGAAAAAGCGCCGCGACTGCCGCACGCTTTCGTCTCTCGGATAGGGCAGGTCCACGTCGATCACCCGCTCGATCTTGCCGGGGCGCGGCGTCATCACCACGATCCGCGACGACAAAAAGACCGCTTCGGAAATTGAATGCGTCACGAACACGACCGTCTTATGCGTCTCCTGCCAGATCCGCAGGAGTTCGTCGTTCATGGCCTCGCGGGTGATCTCGTCAAGCGCGCCGAAGGGTTCGTCCATCAGGAGCAGCTTGGGGTCGAAGGCCAGAGCCCTGGCGATAGAGACGCGCTGCTGCATCCCGCCGGAGAGCTGAAACGGGTAGCGGCGCCCGAAGTCTTGCAGACCCACGAGCTTGAGAAGCCGCTCTGCACGCTCCTGACGTTCAGCCTTGGGGAAACGCATGATCTCGAGCGGCAGCATCACGTTTTTGACGACCGTGCGCCACTCGTACAGCACCGGAGCCTGAAAGACGTAGCCGTATTCGCGCGATTCCCTGGCCTCTTTAGGCGACTTGCCCGCTACCCGCAGCTCGCCGGAGGTCGGCTGGATAAGGTCAGCGATAAGGCGCAAGAGCGTCGTCTTGCCGCATCCTGAAGGCCCAATCAAGCTGACGAACTCGCCGGGAGCAACAGTAAGCGTAGCGTTTTGCAACGCCACCGTCTCCCCCGCCCTGGCCCGGTAGACCATCGACAGGTCGCGCCCCGAGATGACGGGCTGAGCGCCATCCTCAGTTCGGCTCCGGCTTTGCGCTTGTAGCTGCGCCGTCACGCCGCCCCCTGCTGGAGCGTGAGCAGAAGGCGAATCTGTCCGGCATGGTAAAGGTCGTGGTTGGCGACGCCAAAGATCAGCTCAGCGTAGGTTCGGGAGTTTCCCGCTTCAGTAGGTCTATCCAACCGTGCCACATCAAACGACCGGACGCACTCGAGCAGCGTTTGATGGGTCTCCTCGAGCAACCCCAGGTCGGTCTCCCAAGCACTCTGTCTCGCTTCCGGCAACGCCGGAAAGTTGTCAGGCTGACGCAAAAACCCGCTGGCGTTGTCAAACCCTTTCAGCGCGCGGATGACCACATGTTTCCAGTAGGCGCAGTGTAGCGCCAGCTCCCAGATGTTGTGCCGCTCGGGCGCGGGCCGCCAGAGAGCCTGTGAGAGCGTCACGCCCGACAGCGCCTCGCGCAGATTGGCCCCGTGCCACGTCGGCTGCTCAAAAGCGTGCGCCAGCAGCTCGAGAAGTCCATCGGCCTCAAAACGTGCCTTCAAGCTAACCGCCCGTCTCACGCCGCAGAAACCGACCTCTCGCCTTGTCCCCGACGAACTGCCCGGCTCTTACTTGAATAACGCCGCGCACCGTCACGACCTCCGGTCTACCGTCGATCTCTACGCCTTCAAAGCCGTTGTAATCCACGTTCATCGTCTGCGTTTTGGCGGACAATTGACCCCGGTACTCAGGATCGTAAACCACTAAATCGGCGTCGCTGCCGACGTCCACCGTGCCCTTGCGTGGGTAGAGACCGAAGAGCTTGGCCGCCCGCGTCGAGGCCGCGTCCACGAAACGGTGGATGTCGAGTTGACCCCTCGAGACCCCGTAGGTGTAGAGCAGGTTTACCCGATCTTCGATGGCAGGGACGCCGTTGGGTATCCTTGTAAAGTCCGTCCGGCCCATCGACTTTTGCGCCGTGTCGAAAGGAGCGTGGTCGGTGCCGACGGTGCTGATGTCACCCCTCGAGAGTGCCTCCCAGAGCGCCGTCTGATTGCGCTTGTCGCGCAGGGGCGGGCTCATGACGTATTTGGCCCCCTCGAAGTCAGGGCGTTCGGCGTAGGTCTTGTCGAGCATGAGGTGCGGGATGACGGACTCGATAGCGAGGTCGACACCCCTTTGTTTCGCCTCTAAAGCAGCGTCCAGGGCCGGTTCGCACGAGAGGTGAACGATGTAACCCTTTGCCCCGGTCGCCTCTAAAAATGTCGCAAAGTGATGCACGCCGTCCGCCTCGACATACTCGGGGCGGCTCGGCTCGTGCCACTCGGGGCCGGTCTTGCCCTCGGAAAGAAGCTTCGCCTGCATCTGCGCGACCAGCTCGGCGTTTTCGGTGTGCGCCGTGGTGATGACGCCGAGTTCTTTGGCGAGCGTCAGCGTCTTGAAGAGCGCTTCATCGTCAATGCCGAACGCGCCCTTGTAGGCCAAAAAGACCTTGAACGACCCCGTTCCGTCCGCGACGATCTCGCGGAGCTGCGCCTCGGTCGCGTCGTCAAAACGGGTGACGCCCATGTGAAAGGCGTAGTCGCAAGCGGCGTTACCTTCAGCCAAAGTTTTCCAGTGCTGGTAGCCTTCTAACGCATCCTCATGGGCCGCCGGACAGCACATCTCGATAAATGTCGTCGTGCCGCCTAGAAGCGCCGCCTGTGAGCCCGTCTCGTGCGTGTCCTTAGCGTAGCTGCCCATGAAGGGCAGATAGATATGTACGTGCGGGTCGATAAAGCCGGGGAACACGTATTTGCCAGAGGCGTCGATGACCTCGGTGCCTTCGGGCACGCTCAAGGTCTCACCGATCTCGGTGATGGTCTCGTCTTCAATGTAGATATCGGCTTGGGTGCGTCGGTCGGCGGTGATAACTTCGCCGTTTTTGATAAGGAGAGGCATATCTTAATTCTGTCCTGTGGTTAAGGCGTGAAACACTGTTTGTTCCATGTAGGTTATCTCATCTGCGGAAGAGCGGGTTCCCACAGTCAGTACCGTTGCAGGTTCAGCGGAGCGGTTAAAGAGCATGTGAGGTGTTTTTTCAGAAGGAGCAAACCCGATGAAGTCTCCAGGCTCGAGGTCGGTCACTCGGTCGCCAACCAGCAGAGAGGGTGTTCCGGCCAAGACATAAACAATTTCTTCCTTCTCACTGTGAAAGTGAAGACCCGAGGCGCGTCTACCGGGACGCAGCACCTCCTGATGAACCAGCAGATCGGTGAGGCCAAATGCGCCAGAGAGCGATCTAGCGGTGGAGAGTTTTTCGCCGGTTCGTTCTATAAAGAGGTCACGCTCTGCAACGGTGTCGATACTGACCTTTTGAATCATGCCGCTCCTAAAATCAGTGAATCTCGATGCCCTTCTCTTCCCGGTAGCGCTCCATCTTGTCCCACTCGAGCGTCACCTCGGGCCTCTCTTGGGTAATCTCGCCCCAGGTCACGCTCTCGCGCTCCGGCGGCACCTCGATCATGGTGATGCAGCCGTCTACCGGACAGACCAGCGAGCAGAGGTTGCAGCCCACGCAGTCGTCCTCGCGCACGACGGGCTGGGTTTTTGCAACCCCACTGTAGGCCGCGGGGTCAATCTTTGCCCCATTGGCTGTCAGGTCGATACACTGGTGTGCACCTTCGTCGCAGGCCACAAAGCAGAGGTTACAGTTGATGCACTTGGCCTCGTCGATACGCGCGACAACCTTGTATGAGAGGTCGAGCTGATTGAAGGGCGAGTAGCGCGGGGCCGCCGCCCCGATGACCTCCTGGATGCTTGCGGCACCCTTGTCGTCGAGCCAGTTGGAGAGCCCATCGGTCAGCTCCTCAATGAGGCGGAAGCCGTAGTGCATGACCGCCGTGCAGACCTGCAAACTGCTCGCGCCGAGCAGCAAAAACTCCGCCGCGTCGCGCCAGGTCTGGATACCGCCCATACCGGAGATCGGAACCTGAAAGCGCTGCGTTTCGGGCAGCTGCATAACTTCCGAGAGCATACTGAGTGCAATCGGCTTGACCGCTGGACCCGCGTAGCCGCCGTGCCCGCCCTTGCCGCCGACGTTGGGCCGGAGCTGAAACGAGTCCAGGTCCACCCCAACAACCGAGTTGATGGTGTTGATGAGGCTAAGGGCGTTTGCGTAGCCGTCGATGGCGGCCCTTGCGGGTGCCTTGATATCGGTGATGTTGGGCGTCAGCTTGACGATCACCGGGATGCTCGCCGCCGAAGTGACCCATTCGGTGATCATGGTGCAGTACTCGGGCACCTGCCCGACGGCGCTGCCCATCCCGCGCTCGCTCATGCCGTGTGGGCAGCCGTAGTTGAGCTCGATGGCGTCCGCACCGGTATCCTCGATGCGAGCTACAGCGTCCGCCCACACTTTCGGGTCGGACTCGAACATTGCCGAGACGACCATTGCCCGGTCAGGCCAGAGCCTTTTAACCTCGGCGATTTCACGCAGGTTGACGTCCAGGGGCCGGTCGGAGATCAGCTCGATGTTGTTGATGGCTAGGAGCTTTTGGCCGCCGAGTTCGAGCCCTCCGTAACGTGACGAGACGTTTAAGACGGGCGTGCCGATAGTTTTCCAGACCGCCCCGCCCCAACCGTATTCAAACGCTTTGTTGACCTGATACGCGGTGTTCGAGGGTGGAGCCGAGGCGAGCCAGAACGGGTTGGGGCTTTTAACCCCGCAGAAGTCGATGCTCAGATCGGCCATTTCAGCCCTCCGGGAAAAAGTCTTCGTCTAGGACTTGGGCAAGGGTGTAGGGACAGGTTTCGGGGAACGCTTCCGAATTCAAACGTGTCTCTACACTAACCCTACGTCTCGCGTACTGGTAAGTGTCGTCAAAAATGGTGAGTGCGTAGCTTTTAAGCAAACTCGGGCTGTCGTTAAAGACCAGCTCGAGCTGCCGCCGCTGCTCATCTATCGTCACCCGCCAACTGCGCGAACGACGTTTAGCTTGAAACTGATATTTGAGCAGATGCGCCAAAAGTACGGTGAGCCGGTTTTGCACCTCGCGTCTATCGCTTCGTCCGATGCTCTCAACCTCCTCGGCTAAGTTCTCGAGGTCAAGTTCACCTACGCGCCCTTGCCTTAACAGCTTGGCCTGAAACTCGAGCCACAGCACGAAGTCGTGATCGTATTTGGGTTTTTCTAGCGTGTCCATAGACCAGTGTAGTCCAAATCAGTCCGCCGCTAGCGCGTTATCTCCTAGCCACGCGTGAATGCCCCTCGCGGCCACTTTGCCGTCCTGCGTCGCGGTCACGGTCATCGCGTCACCGGTCGCGCGGACACAGTCGCCACCCGCGAAGACTTTGGGGTTCGTAGTGCGAAGGTCCGCGTCCACTTTGACGTAACCACGCTCCTGCTCCAAGCCGAAATGCGCAAACAGGTCGACCCGCTTCTCCTGCCCGATGGCCTTGATGACCTGATCGCAGGGGATGATGAACGCGCTGCCCGGCACGGCTTGCGGTAGCGCCCTACCGTCCGGACCCGGCGGGCCGGGTTCGACGCGGAGGCACTCCAAACCCGTAACCCGACCGTTTTCTCCGACGACCCCGACCGGCTGGCTGAAAAAGCGGAACTCCACGCCCTCGTTTTTGATGAATGTGTACTCGAAGTCGTAAGCGGGCATTTCCCCTTCGCCGCGCCGGTAAATGATAGTCACGCGCTCGGCCCCCAGGCGTTTGGCGATGGTGGCGGCGTCGATAGCGGTATTTCCTGCTCCGATGACGGTTACAAACCGACCGACGGGCAGCTCGCGAAGGTGTTCCAACCCGTCTTTCTCGGCGAGCTTTGTCTCGGCGATAAACGACAGGGCTTCGGTGACGCCTTCTAAGTCCTCGCCGGGGATGCCCAAGTGCGGTACCGATCCCATGCCGACGCTCAGGAAAACCGCGTCGAAATCGGTGAGAAGTTGGTTGGCGCTCACGTCCCGCCCGACCTCCACACCTGTGCGCACCTCCACCCCGAGCGCCTCGATGAGAGCAACCTCCTCGAGCGCCACCCGGATAGGTTCGCGCATCACCACGATGCCGTAGGTCGACAAGCCACCGGGAAGCGGATTTTTCTCGAGTATCGTGACCGCGTAGCCACGTTTGGCGAGTTCGCCCGCGCACGAGAGGCCCGCCGGACCCGCCCCGACGACCGCAACGCGGAGGCCGTTTGAGGGGGCCGGGGTAAAGGGCAATTTCTGCTTGTCGTAGATATGGTCCATCGCGTGACGCTGCAACCTGCCTATCTCGATAGGCTTGTGGTCACCGCCAAGGACACAGGCACCTTCGCAAAGTTCTTCGACCGGGCAGACACGCGCGCAGGTCGCTGCCATCAGGTTGGCCTCTAGGATCGTTACCGCCGCGCCGGTCAGGTTGTCGGTTGAAATCTTGCGGATAAACGTCGGCACGTCAATGTGGGTTGGGCAGGCCCTGATACAGGGCGCGTCGAAGCAGTACAGGCAGCGGTTGGCCTCTACCCGCGCTTCTCTGGCTGTCATAGGAGGCTTGAGTTCGCTGAACTTCTCCTCCAACACCTCCAGACTAAGCCGCGTCATCCGCTTACCCCTAGGCAGTGATAAGTTAGGCCGTGATAAGTAAAGAAAAAACAAACCTCGGACGCGTTCATAGATGATGCCCCTCTACGCCGCTCAGGTCTCCACTGAGCCTTAAAATGTGAATACGTAACTATACACGCGCTGCCGGAGCTGTAAAGCGTCCTCTATAGTAGTTGGATATACCAAGTTTCTGCGCGAGTGTCAAACCCATAGGGGCCTTAGCGCATAGGTTGTAAGGACCAAAAGCTTTCACTTGGCCCCTGACGTCAAAACGTCACAAGAAAGTTGAACCAATTGCACGTAGCGCGTCAATACCCAAACGACGAGCGCCGGGCATGCCCACACCCGGCGCTCTCTAAAACCTCTTAAACAGACTTTTAACCAACCTGTTCAAGCCGGTTCAGATAATGCTTGCGAAACCTCGAGACTTTTGGCGCGACGACCGCCATACAGTAGGGCTGATAGGGGTTGTTGCGGTAGAAGTTCTGGTGGTAGCTTTCAGCTTCGTAAAACGTCTCGACAGGCGCAACCTCGGTGACCACACCGGTCCAGATATCGTCTTTCTCGAGGGTGGCGATCATCTTTTCGGCGGTTTCACGCTGCGCCTCATCGTGATAGAAGATGGCCGAGCGGTACTGCGTGCCGACGTCCCCACCCTGGCGGTTGAGCGTCGTGGGGTCGTGGACGCTGAAAAAGACACCCAAAATTTCCTCGAAGCTGACCTTGGTAGGGTCGAAGGTTAGCTGTACCACCTCAGCGTGTCCGGTGTTGCCGCCGCAGACCTCTTCGTACGTGGGATTCTCGAGGTCGCCGCCCATATAGCCAGAGACGATACGCTCGACGCCGGGAAGCTGCTGATAGACAGCCTCTAAGCACCAAAAACAGCCCCCAGCCAGGGTCGTGACTTCGCGTTGCGGTGTTTGGGTCATACAAGGAGTTTACGTCCGAAACGCAGTTTTCCCCGTCGTACCCTCTACCTTCCGAGCTGGTCTCAACACGACCTCGAGGTCGGGGAAGTTCCTTTGTAAGGTCATTGCCAGCGTTTTCAGCCCCCACACCTCGCTGCGCTCGTGACCGATCTCGAACACGCTCACGCCCATCTCCGTCACAGCTTGCGCCGTACCCCTGCGGTATTGACCTGTAAGGTAAACCTGTGCGCCGCGCTCGGCGGCTTCGCAAATGAGCGCGGGCCGCATCGCCCCAACTACGCACGCCCGCGTGACGTCGCCCTCTTGCACGCCGTCTTGTACGCCGTAGACACCGGTAAGCCCACCAAACTCAGCCCCTACGCGAGCCCGGAAATCGGTCAGGGAAACGCGCGGCACGTTGCCAATCATCCCCAGCGGTCGGCCCTCTTTATACCCGAGCACGCTTATGTCGGAGAATCCCAGCACCTCAGCCAAAAACGGATTGTAGCCGGTTGTCAAGCGCTCGTCGAAGGCGTAATGGTAAGCCAGCACGCCGACACCTTCGGGAAGCGCGCCGAGCCGCCAAGGGCGGTGCAAAAGGAGCGCGTCGAGGCCATTTTCCGCTATCCAGTCAGAGACACCGGGCCAGGGCTCGAGCGCAAGCCCCAGTTTTTCAACTGGACGTGAAGACGGGCGGTAGATACCGTTTTGGTCGTCGGTAAACTGTTCGGCCGAGAGCAGCGCATCTAAAAATCCTTGAAGGTCGGTGAGCGTCACAGGTCTCAAAAGGTTACAGGTTCCAAAAGGTCAACTCTCCGGGCCTAAACCCCGGTACACTTCGCTCAGCAAACGCCAGCAGACCATCGCGGTCGGGGGACTCGAGGTAATACCTAAAATTACCCAGATACCGCTGCACTACGCTCTCGGACACACCGAGCTTCTCGGCTTCCGGGCGGGACACCTCCGCCAGATGTCCCAAGCCGTGTTCACGCGCGGCCCGCAGTTTGGCAACCAACAGGTCTGAGGGCGGCATATCTTTGCGCGACGCCCAGACCGCGAAGGTAAAGGGCAGCTTGGTGAGGTCGTACCACCCCTTGCCGAGGTCGGTAACACGCGGTTTTTGGCCGTTTACTTCGCGCTTAGAAACAGCCTCACGGAGCGCCACGTCACCGATAAGCAGGGCCGCGTCGCAAGTGCTGAGCATCGTGTCCAGATCGGGGGCCATCGGCACGAAGTCGGCCTCTATTCCGGTTTCACGGAGCAACACATGCAGAAGCTCGACGCTTGTGGCCGAATCGGTGGTGAGGGCGATTTTTTTACCCGATAACTGCTCCCACGGTCCCCAGTGAAAGAGCATCACGCTGTAGACCGGCCCCAGGGTAGCGATGGAAAAGTCCGGTAGCGCTCTGAGAAGGTCCCGGTGACGTAAGAACTCGACACTTGAAACCAGTGTCAGGTCGATGTCGCCGCCCAGGAGCTGCCGGTTCAACTCGGTGGGAACGCCGCGGACAAACGCCGCGCCCGCCCACGGCTCTAAGCGCCAGTGCAGCGGCGCGACGTTCGTGTACGAGACGATGCCTAGACGTTCGGTGAGGCGCTCGAGCCTCCTGTCCTTCGGAACTTTAGCCGACGAGAGCTGGCTCACGCTCGAACACCTTTAGTTCTTTGTAGAGCGCGTCGCGGCGTACCGGCACCCGGCCCGCGTCCTGAATAAGCCGCACCAGCTGGCCTTCGGTCATGCCCCGCTCGGTGCTCGCCCCCGAGGCGTGCGCGATGCGCTCGTCTTTAATGGTGCCGTCGATGTCCGACACCCCCGCCGATAATGTCACCTGCGTCAGCTCGGGCGTGATCATGATCCAGTAGCCCTTGATGTGCGGCACGTTGTCGAGCATGATGCGCGAAACTGCCAAGTTTCGCAGGTCGTCCAGCCCGGTTGTAAACTCGCTTTTATTCAGCTCACGCGCCAAGTCGTTGTTGTCCGGTTGAAACGCCAGCGGGATAAACGACATAAAGCCGCCCGTCTCGTCTTGCAGCGCGCGCAGCCGCAACATGTGGTCGAGGCGGTCCTCCAAGGTCTCGACGTGCCCGTAGAGCATGGTCGCGTTCGTCGGCAGCCCCAGCTCGTGCGCCGTGCGGTGAACGTCCAACCAGCCCTCCGCCGTCACCTTCGCCCGGGCGACGCGCCGCCTGACCCTCTCCGCAAAAATCTCCGCGCCGCCCCCCGGTAGGGCCACGAGCCCCGCGGCTTTAAGCTCGCTCAGGACCTCCCGGTAGCTCATCCTAGGCCGGGTGATCTTGGTGAAGTGATGGATTTCGGCGGCGGTCCACGCCTTGACCTGGTAGCCGCGTTCAGAGAGGCCGCGTACAAGGTCCAAGTAGTACCCGAACGGGCGCTTAGGGTGATGCCCCGACGAGATATGAATTTCGGTCAGGTCGGGGTGATGGTGCTCATCAACGTACGCCCAGACGTCACCCAGCTCCATGTCCCAGACGCCCTCTTCGCCGAATTTGCGCTGAAAGCCGCAGAAGGTGCAGCCGACGTAGCAGATGTTGGTCTGCGAAAGCCTGAGCGAATGCACGAAGTAGGTTTTGTCACCCGTCAGGCGCGCCCGCACGGTGTCGGCGAGGCGAGCGACCGTGGGTAGGTCGGGGGTGTGAAAGAGCGTTACGCCTTCGTCGAAACTGAGGCGGTGTCCGGCGAGCACCTTGTCGACGAGCGGTGCTAACGCCGGGTCGTGGGCGGTTAAAACCTCCGGTGCGGTCATATGTTTTACTATAGCGCCGCGCGCACGCGCGTCCTGGCAGCGGCGTGACCTTACACTGTCTTGTAGGGTCCTCGCTCCGGTCCCAGCCCTCAGCGTGTGACGCGGGCGGTGCGGATTGGGCTAAACGCACCTAACGGGGAGCGCAGCCTGCGTTACACTGCGCGCAGTAGGCTCGGCGCACCAGGGTGACGACTGCGACAATGGCTGTGGTGACTACTGAGGGGATCGTTTGTGACACAGGGGGACGGGATGCGTGAAGTCGAAGTAGGGCTAGGGCAGTTGCGGCAGACCTTGCGGGCGTGGGGGCAGGAGCATCTGCTGGCCTTTTACCCGGAGCTTTCACCCGCGCAGAAAGACGCCCTTACCGCACAGTTGAGGACGATTGACTGGCCATATCTTGGCGAGCTCACCGAGACGCATGTCCGGCGCAAACCCGACGTCAGCGCCCCTGAGCCCATCGAGCCTGCGCCGTACTACCCGGTCGTACCCGAGGACCCGGAGTTCTATAGGCGCGCCCGCGAGCGGGGCATGTCTCTCATCCGGCAGGGGCACGTCGCCGCCTTTGCCGTCGCTGGAGGGCAAGGAACGCGCCTGGGCTGGGACGACCCTAAAGGCACCTTTCCGGCTACACCCATTGGCCGCAAGCCCCTCTTTCAGATTTTTGCCGAACAGCTCCGCCGAACCGAAGGGCTTTACGAGGCGGTGGTGCCCTGGTACATCATGACGAGCGCGGCCAATCACGCCGTCACCCAAGATTTTTTCGAGGCGCACGACTATTTCGGTTTGGGCCGCGAAAACGTCACGCTCTTTCCGCAGGGGATGATGCCGAGCATCGGGTTTGACGGTAGGCTGCTGCTCGGGGAAAAGTGCGCGTTGGCGCTTAACCCGGACGGGCACGGCGGCAGCCTCACGGCGCTCGCCAAAAGTGGCGCGCTGGCCGATATGGCGCGGCGTGGCGTTACGCAGATTTCGTACTTTCAGGTCGACAACCCCAACGTGCGCTGTATCGACCCGCTGTTCATCGGGCTGCACGTCGGGGACGGCGCGGACATGTCGTCGAAGATGTTGCGGAAGGTGAGCCCAAAGGAAAAAGTGGGGGTCTTTTGCCTCGCCGCCGGTAAGCCGTGCGTGATCGAGTATTCGGATATGCCCGACGCGCTCGCCGAAGCCGAGGACGAAACCGGCGCGCTCAAGTTTGGCGCGGGCTCGATAGCTATCCATATGATCTCACTGGACTTCGCCCGGAGGCTGACCGCAGGTAAGGGTGAGCGCCTCGAGCTGCCCTTTCACCGCGCCGAAAAAAAGGTGCCGCATATCGACCCCGAGACCGGCGACTGCGTTTCGCCTGAGATGCCCAACGCGGTCAAGCTCGAGCGCTTTATCTTCGACGCGCTTCCCTTGGCGCGTCACAGCATCATTTTAGAAACCGACCGCGTCGAGGAGTTTGCGCCTATTAAAAACGCCGAAGGCAACGACTCGCCGGAGAGCAGCGTCAACCTTCAGATAGAGCGTGCGGCGCGGTGGCTTGAAGCAAACGGCGTCGAAGTCCCCTATAGAGATGGTGAGGTCGACGCCGTGATCGAGATAAGCCCGCTGACCGCCCTGTCAGCCGAGGATCTAGGGAACGCTGAGCTGCCCGCACGGATCGAACCGGGCCAAAAAGTTCTGCTCTAAACTGCCCTGACACGCCCGTTTATTCTGAGTTGGGGCCAGTCGGCATAACGCACAAGTAAAATTTTTAGGGTAGCACCATACTCCAGACACCTAACCCACGTTGATCCACCTCGAAATTGTCGAGGTTGACTGTGTGGGGTGGCGGTAGTTAGAACAGCCGAGCCGCTTCGGTACTTGGACTGTAACGTTGCGTTGATCATGAAACACTTTTGGTTGAATGGTTTGCCCTATGTGTCGCTGCCGTATCAGCCCCTGACCATCTCGCTCAACTCACCGGAGCCTGGGGGCTCGAAACCAGCTCTTAACTCTTGAAACCCTTGCGCCGAGATGAGGAAGGCACCAGGTGCTCCGTTTCGCTGCAAGCAGCGAGCGAGGGCGACCTCGTCAGGAACATGGAGCCAGTAAAGCTGCGTCGCCGCCCCGACTAAGTGCGCTCGCTCACGGACGTCGTCTCGAAGCGCCCGGTGCCAAAACCCAAAGTCGAGAACGACATCGACCCCGGCCTTCGCCACTTGCGGCCAGATGTCGTTGAGAGCGACAATGGAGCGTTCAAACGCCTTTGCGTCCATTTCGTGTGTGGGTTCGTCTGCAAACAACTGCAAGTACAATTCATCGACCGAAAATCTGACGGCTGATTTTTGCTCCGCTAGCGTCTTAGAAAAAGTTGTCTTGCCAGCTCCAAGGAAGCCACAAATGAGGTGAACCGTTGCCATGTTATTTTTCCTTAACCGCATTTATGCATATTGTGCCCCAAAAAAAGCAAGCTCGGCAACTAGTCTTACATTGAAGTGCCTAAAACACGGGCAAGATGTACGGGGAGCACCTACGCTAATCTAGAGTGACACTCTTCGCTAGAGTGTTGTAGAAAAGGGCGTTGCGCCGGGTGTTTGAAGCCTGCTAGCGCCCTTTCAGTTGCCAAAACCGCAACATACATATAGCTGTTTTGTTGCACACCGTTCTATGCGGTTGCTGAGCGCGATGGCCGCAGAATGGTTTATCCGGTTAAAACGGTACCGGTCGTGCAAACCATTTTTGCGCCTGTAACAAAAGAAGTCAGTTGCCGCAAGGATGCGAAACTTAACGGATGAACCAAGAAGTGATAGAGCAATACCTGGATACATGTTCTAATATGTGCCTCGAGGAGTATGCTGCCGACAAAATTTAGTTATGGTGCTGGTGGTCACGCACGGCGACCCAATCCGCGCCGTGTGCGTGCACCCGCTCTGCCTACCGCCCAAGCGCGTGGTGACGGTAAAGCCCAAGCAGTTTGACGGTGCTCGAGCTGCCTGACGGGGCCACCCAAGCAGGCAGCGCTAAACTTCAAACCTTTAACTGGCGGCCTCACGGTGTAGCTCTCGACGCATCCAATTAGGCGGACGCCGCAGCCAGATAGGCAGCCAAATAGGAGGTGTGAAGGCTTTGTGTTACCGGATTTCAAGCACCGCTCGAGACTTTAAGGCCAACCACAGCCACGAGCAGGAGTCCCAAAAAGAAAAACTTGCTCGGCGTTGCTGCTTCGCCGAACAAAAAGATGCCCAGGACGCCCGCCCCGAGCGCGCCGATTCCGACCCAAACGCCGTAAGCCGTGCCGATGGGGAGGGTTCTCGAGGCAACTGAGAGTAGAAACATGCTGCCTGCAATTGCCAGCGCCGTCAGCACACTTGGCAGGGGACGGGTGAAGCCCTCCGTGTACTTGAGGCCGATGGCCCAACCCGTTTCCAACAACCCTGCGATAATGAGCAAAACCCAAGCCATCACACACCTCCGTCAGGTCTAGAACCAAATCTAAGCTTCTTGCTGCATATGC
>CADCWP010000275.1 GCA_902806425.1 uncultured Truepera sp. | reverse complement strand
CAGTCGAAAGACAGACGGTCATTCAAAGCGTCTGATAAGACGTTTTGTGCTCCATCTTACTGGCGGCGCTACCTACCGCACAGCTATGTCGTTTGTTGTTTAGCGTGACCCGTGAGGACGCTGTTTCACTTATCAGAGCCGGGGTTGGGACGACGGGCAGCACCTGGGCCGACCTTGGCGCAGGAAGAGGTGTCTTCGCTCATGCACTGAGCGAACTCTTGGGTCCAGCAGGTGCCGTTATCGCCGTTGACCGGGACGCCCGCGCACTCGGGCGTATAGCAACGCCTCCCGCCTCCGGGGCTGCCATCCGCACGTACCACGCCGACTTCATCAGGCCGCTCGAGCTTCCTGACCTCGACGGCATACTGTTGGCGAACTCGCTGCACTTCGTACTGCGGCAGGAGCGGGTGCTGAAGCGCCTCGTCAGCTACTTGAAACCTCAAGGGCAGGTGCTCGTAGTCGAGTACGATAACGAACACCGCTCACCGTGGAATCCGTATCCTTCACCCTTCAAGCGTTTCCGGCAGCTGGCCGGGACGGTAGGGTTGCGGGACGTCCAAGAGCTCAACCGGCGACCTTTGCTGTTCGGCGGACGTGAACAGCATGTGGCCGGCTGCCCTCAAACCCTAGGCCGCTGAGCTGAAAGGGTATATGGGGAAAGTGCAGAGGTTTGGTCGAGCACCTATCTCGACAGACTCACGCAACTCGACAACCGGCCGCTAAGAGCTATTGTGCAGCGGTTTCATCTATCTGCTTGACCCGCCTGAGCCACCTCCGAGCCGCATCCGGCTGCCACCCCAAAAGCCGTTGTCCACCATACCTCGGTGGCGGCAGCCCCTCGAGTGCCGCAACCACCTCGACCCCAAACTTGAGGCAGCGTCCCCTGTACCCCACAATGAGCCGGTCTTGCAGATTCACGTTCCTCCACGAGCGTGAACACACCTCGGGTACACTCAGCCCTAGCTTGATCAGGGCCAAGAGCAGCTCGAGTTTGGCTCTAGCCTGAGGCGACGCCATCGTGCTCAGGTCGGCTACTTCGACTGAGACTGGTAGTGAACGTTTAACGGGAGTGGGGTGAACACCCTTGAAAGGCGCGTGGTCATGAGCCAAGACGACGGGATGCTTTCGACACGCTCTCAAGGCATAGGTCAGAGCAGCTGCACCCGTGCGATAGCCCTTCATCGTCGAACGAGCTAAGCCTTGCGTTTCCAAGTAGCTCAGGAAGTTTCGAGCATCTTCCGCTTTCAGATCATCTAGCGGCGGCCTCACTGTGGGGTCTAGATCGTGCCACCACGTCAATAAGGCGGCGGCACCATCCCAGCGTGCTCGGAAGGTTTCTTCGCACCAGCTTTTGCGGTCAGCCACGAAACGCAACACGTAACGGGCACTCTCGTGGCTTCCATGCCGCGAAGCGGCGAGGGCATGATCCTGCAAACTCTTTCGTGTCGTCATGCTCCATGGGTAGCAGTCCAGAAGGAGGGAGAACGGCACATGGGGTGTGCTTGAAAAACGCTGTAAACAGCTAAGGAAACCTATGGCTTGCGGCGTGCAGTAGAAAGGGTAGAAATTGGATCAAGGAAATACGTGCAGCACGATGAGAGGCGGCTCCACCAAAGTAGCTGGTGATGCGACGAGGCACACCCTGTGTGCCCTACATACCGACCTTCGCTTTTGCCCTAGAA
>CADCWP010000274.1 GCA_902806425.1 uncultured Truepera sp. | reverse complement strand
CTGCGCCTGGATAGTCATGTCGAGGGCGCTTGTCGGTTCGTCCAAGATAACTAGGCGCGGTGGTTGCGTCAAGTTATTTTGAGTAGCGTGATCTCAAGCGATGACGGCTCGTTTTGGTTGCGGCGTTCTTGTTTATTTTAAGGGATTGAGAGCGACAGCTCGCCCCATGAGCCGAAAGCGCATAACCAGTTACGGCGGCGCAGCCGAGCTATTGTGCGAGCGCGGGTGTAACGGAAAAGGTTACCGACTTCAGCATGGATGAACAAGAAAGCTTGGGCGCGCTCTAGACCCCGGAAACCTCGCTGCTGGTGCTCTCTGTCCCGGGTCGGCCGATGCGACTGCTCAATCAGGTTGTTCTGGCGCTCGGCAGCTGAGACCCTGATGTGTAGCGCGCAGCTCAGCTCAGGCGTCTCACGGATAGCCGCGCCGTAGCTCCTGAGTCCGTCAATAACGACCTGCTCGGGAATCTCCTGCTCATCAAGCAGTCGTTGGAGACAGCGCCTGGCGGCTTGCTTACAGCGCGTCTTTTGCAGCAGCACGTCTAGCACGTCACCGTACCCGTTGACTGCCCGCCACAACCAGTGCGTGACGCCACCCATAACGATCCGCATTTCATCGAGATGCCAAACATGCCCTCGTCTGGGTTTACGCTGCCGCAGTGCCTCGGCCAAGTCAGGACCGAACCTCACGCACCACGTCCTGACTGTCTCGTGACTAACCTCGATGCCCCGCTTGAACAGCAGCTCTTGCACGTCTCGGTAGGAGATGGGCAGGCGGTGGTAGAGGTAGACGGCGTGGCCGATGACCAGCTTGGGGAAACGGTAACCCCTCGGACTCTCGGACGCCTCGATCACCGGAGCAGTTTACCCGACCTGAAATAACTTGACGCAGCCAGCTGGACCGCTTTTAGGGAGTCAGGTCACTCAAGCCGAGGCTTGAAATGTAAGCGAGCAACCCGGACCGTCACCACGTTTCTGAGCGGCTACTTGAAGATTACCCGTGCTGGTGCACCTCCCCTAGCGCCGCTAGAGCCTACGGAAATCCAAGGGTTGATAGTCACTTCCACTGCTTCGGTAACGGTGAAGCTAAAGGTGAACTCAAGCGGGTAAGTCGCGCCACGCTCAACCCGCACGTCTCCAAAACTTCTGACATACCCGCCATCAGCTGGCCCTGCGGCCCAGGGCTGAAGGGGCAGGTTCTCGCCAGCACAGAAACCGCCCCTAGACACCTCGGGGGTGCCCTCGACGAAGCAGGCACCAAGCCGGGTGTCGAAAAAAGTTTCGTCAGCCCGTTCGCTACCCTCGTCAAGCCCAAGACTGCTTTTCAACGTGACCGTGACCGTTTCGCCTACACCCACCTTTGAACGACTCACCGAGGCAGCGGGGGGCGCGACGTCCACGCCGAATCTGCCTGACGACTGCACGCAAGCGCTCAACACGTAGAGAAGCGCGATCAAAAGCGGACGGCGTTGCATGATTTTCATCATAGCCGACGTGGCTCCTCTTAAGCAGCTAGGCCTAATCCCCTGATCAGAAAAAGTTCTGACTCCAAGCAGACTGTCAGGTTTACGATACTTGGTGTCAATTCCCAAATTGTGTCAGGAGTGTACTCTGCTCTCGCTCCATTAAGACTGTCCCAAAAAGGAGCAAAGACGGGACAGTCCATTCCAAAGCAACTAAGCCCGTTCGGGACGCAACCCTTTCGCTTACCGCCGATCCGGATGCTGCCG
>CADCWP010000273.1 GCA_902806425.1 uncultured Truepera sp. | reverse complement strand
CGTCACCTGCCCCGGGAAACCGTGGCGGTCTCAACGGGTCGCTCGCAGACGAACGCGACCGCCGGCGTCCGCGAGAACCTCGGTCAGGAGCTGATTCCTTGCTGCGCTCTGGGGCAAGATCGCGACGTCGCCGATCCGACGGCACCTGACGCCCACCGGCCTTCGACGCAGCGATGGGTGTGGATTCTGCATGCTCGGTGCCGGGCGTGAGACTGTGTCACGGTTGGTCGTCGGTGGGTAGTGGATCAGCTTGCATCCGAAGGTTGATAAACGCTTCGGACCTACCCCGCATCAGCCACCAGAGCCAGACATCGCGAGCATCCGTTGCGCCGCTCGGGATCAGGGGGTGAACAGCGTCCAGTGCCCCTCGGAGACCACCTCGACGGTGCCGTCGATCACACGGATGGCGGTCTCGTCGTCGATCACGTACGCCGGCGCCGCCAGGCTGGCGGCCCACCGTTCCGCGCCGGCCATGGTGTTGGTTGGCAGATCCGGATGATCCAGGTGCGGGAAGATCGAGAAGCCGACGACCCCCAGCGTGCTGTCGTCACCAGCGGCGGGCGGCGTCCAGCCGACGAACTCTTTCCCGATACGGGGGGTCATCACCATGCTCCCGGCGCTCAGTCCCACGTAAACCGCCCGAAGCGACGGGAGCATGTCCGCCAGCCTGGACTGCCGCATCCAGTGGCACAGGTACAGCGCATCGCCGCCCGCCACCAGCAGGACGTCCGTCTCCTGGACCAGCGGGACCCACCGCGCTGCCTCGATGCTGGGCAGCGCGGTGAGCTCCAACACGCCCAGGGACTTCCACCCCAATTCGCACATGGGCGTTCCAGGTTCTTGTCCGCTGATGAAACGCCATGCCCCCGGACCAGGACCGACCATGGGGTGCCCGTACATGGCGGTGGGGATGCAGAGGGCGCTGGCCTCAGCGATCGGCTTGCCCAGGAGATCGACCAGCGCGTCGCGGATGCTCGCGTTCTTGATGCCGGCGGATGTGAGCAGCAGCTTCATCTTTCCATTCCTTCAGGGTTTGTCACCCCGCTTCGCAAGAAGCGACCACACGGATACCCACCCGAGCATACGGAGCCACAGTCGTTCACGCTTCTTCCCGCGTGCGCCAATCAGGCTGGCACGTCTACGGGCATCCTCGTGGGTCGGGATCGGCGCGCTGCCGGACGACAAATCGGAACGCGAAACCGAGCTACTACCCGCCGGCGGCCATGCTGCTGGTGCCCTCGCTCATCGCCGCCTCGTAGGCGGTACGCAACTGTTCGCTTGGCCGCGGAGCGTTGGCGTCGGGGCGCGGCACCCCGAGGTGGATCTCGCGCAGCTCGTCCATCATTGCCGCAATCAGCTCGGGACCCCCGTCGCGGAGCAGCTCGGCGCGGATCCTCAACCGTTGCTCGCCGTCGCGGTACGCCAGGCCCCAGTTGCCGAGCGCGACCATGACCGGCAGCACCTGGATGCCCGCCTCGGTGAGCGAGTACGCCGCCCGCTGCCCACGGCGGGCGCTGTCGTGGGACAGCAGCCCGGCCGCCACGAGCTGCTTGAGGCGGCTCGCGAGGATGTTGGTGGCGATGCCCTCCTCGGAGCCGGCGACGAGCTCGCGGAAGTGGCGGCGGACGCTCTCCCACGCCCCGCGGGCGGTGATGCCCATCGCCTTGTGGTCGTAGCCGTTCGAGCCGCCTGAGGCGAAGGCGTCGCCCAGCCAGAAGCCCCGCGTCTG
>CADCWP010000272.1 GCA_902806425.1 uncultured Truepera sp. | reverse complement strand
TCATCCTCCGCTGGCGCATAGAGGTGACCTTTCAGGAGGTGCGCTTGCATCTAGGTGTAGAGACGCAAAGACAGTGGTCGGACCTCGCCATCGCCCGTACCACCCCTGTTCTCTTCGGGCTCTTTTCTATCGTGACGCTGGCAGCTCACAACCTTTATCAGCAAGGGGCGTTCTCACCACGTAGCGCTGCCTGGTACTGCAAACCTCTGCCTACTTTCTCGGATGCATTGGCAACGCTTCGAGAACGTCTATGGCCTTGCTCAGGAGTTTTTACTAGGTCCTCTAGGGGCCGTGAGGTTAAAGAAAGCCCCATGCTTTTACTCGACCGCTTGGTAGAGACGCTTTGCTACGCCGCCTGATCGTGCAAAGTCGAGCTTAACTACTGCGAGCCAGGACTATCATTTTGAATCAGCACAATCCAGGAGCATAGAAAGTTAGCTTTGTGCATGTGCATAATCGTAAGCACACCACTAGTGCCCACCACGCCCGAACTCCTCCATGATCGCAGCGGCGTACTTGATGCCCTTTAAGTACGCCTCGACAGTGATGTTTTCATCCGGCGCGTGCAGATTAGCCCCGGGGTTGGCAAAGCCGGTCAGGACACAGGGAATCCACACATGCTTGAGGATGGTGCCCTCCGCCGAAACGCCGTTCACAATCGGCACCTCCCCGTAGACCACGGTGGCGGCTTTGATCACCGCCTGCGCCATCGACTCCTTGACTGATATCTTGTAGGGCGGTTCGGCGCGGGCTTCGCTTTTGACCTCAAGGTGCCCGAAGCCGTGCTTGCCGAGGTGCGCCTTTAGCTTGGCGAGCGCCGCGTCGGGCTGGAGGTTGGGAATCAGGCGAAAGTCCATCTTGACGCGCGCCTCGTTCGGCACGATGGTCTTGCTGCCGGGGCCGGTGTAGCCGCCGATAAGCCCCGCGATGTTGGCGGTGGGCTCGTAGGCGCGCGCCCGGATGGCGTCCACCCCGTCCCGATGGAGCGCGAACTCGGTGACGCCCCACTCCGCCTTGAGCTTGTTCAGGTCGACGCGGCGGGCTTTCTCCTCTAACTGCTGCTCGTCCTCGTCCTGAAGCTCGTAGAGACCGTCGTACCAGCCGTCAATCAGGATGCGGCGCTCTTGGTCCATGAGGGTGCCGAGCGCGTGAACGAGGTCCCACGCCGGGGCGGGCAGCAGCGGGAAGTTTAAGGAGTGCACGTCGCTGTTCGCGCCCTTAGCGACGAGTTCAACGAACAGCACGCTTTTGAGGCCCAGGTCCACGTCGGGCAGGCCTGTGGCTGTGTCCACCGAGCCGTCCAGGCAGTGCATCCCGTCGGCCTCGAGCAACGCTTTATGTTTCTCCACCCACGGCCCCAGGTGGAGGCTGCCGATCTCCTCCTCCCCTTCGATGATAAATTTGAGGTTGACCGGTAGCTCGCCGCGCACCGCCAGAAACGCTTTCGCCGCCTTGTTAAAGGCCAGCACGCCGCTCTTGTTGTCGGTCGCGCCGCGCCCGTAGAGCACGCCGTCCACGATCTCACCCGACCACGGGCCGCCGTGGCTCCACGCCTCCAAGGGCTCGGGCGGCTGCACGTCGTAGTGAGAATAGCAGAGCATGGTCTTTTTGGCCGCCGCGCTCGTCATATGACCAAAGATGACGGGCGGCCCACCGTCCAGATCATAGCGTCTCGCGTCGAGGCCGTCGCGCACCATCATCTCCTGTACGAGTTCGGCGCACGCCTCGAGCCCGACCCCTTGCGCCGACACGCTCGGTTGCTGCACGAACGCTTGCAGGTCCCGCACAGCCTCATCTGCGTGTGCGTCGATGTAGGCGAAGATATCCCCCAGGTCGGTCACGTTCAAACCTCCTCTCGGCTCAGCGCCCACGCGTTAAGCCGCCGCCCGGACAGCGCGGCGTCGGTGCGCGCGGCGAGCTGTAAAAAGGCGGGAGTGAGCACCGCCGGGTCGACCCACTTCGCCTTCAGCTCGTCCGGGTAGGTGCGCTCGGACATCGGCGTGTGCATATACATGCCGGGCGTGACGGTGTGCGCCACGATGCCGTGCGGGGCACCCTCGAGCGCGGCGCACTTCATCAGGCCCTCGAGCCCGTGCTTGGTCGCGCAGTAGGCACTCTCGCCTTCAAAGCCTTCGATCCCCGAACGCGACGAGACGTAGATGACGCAGCCACCGCCCGCCGCCCTCATCCCCGGCCACACCGCCTGGGTCAGCAGGAACGCTGCCTGCACGCCGATATTTAGGGTTGCCTGCCAGCGTCCGAAGGAGAGGGTTTCGAGGGGTTCGGGTACCAAGATGGCGGCGTTGTGGACGAGCGTAGTCACGACGTGGACGTCTTCCAAAATCTGTCTCGAGACGGCCTGCGTCGCGTCGGCGTCGGTCAGGTCGACAGGGTAGCCGCGCGCGCCGTCTCCAAGCTCCTCGCGGAGTTCGGCAAGTCCCTGTTCGTCGATGTCGAGCAGGGCGACCCGCCAGCGCGCCGCGTGAAACGCCCGCGCGACGGCCCGCCCGAGCCCCTGCGCGGCCCCGGTGACGATGACAGTCTCAGGCTCACGCATCGAGGTCCACCCAGCGACGCTCGCGGGTGGACGCTTTGACCGCGTCGAGGACCTGCTGCGTGCGCCAGCCGTCCTCGAACGTCGCACCCTCTTTGAGGGGCCGCGACTCCCGGACGGCAGCGGCAAACTCGCGCAGCGCCCCCACCACCGAGACGTTCCAGATGCCCCCTTTGACGCCCTCCAGCTCTGCGTTGGGGTCGGGAACGCTCATATCTTCAAACGGTTCGCCCGCCCTGGCGACCAGCAGCTTCTCGTCGCTGTTCGAGAGCAGGATGGTGCCCTCGCTGCCAAAGATTTGGGTGTGATTGTCCAGGTTGTGCCGCGCCACGCCGCCTAAAAAACTCTGTACGAGCGTGCCACTTTGCAGCTCGAGCGTCATGTTCACGGTGTCGTCGGCGGTGGCCCACCACGCTTCGCCGCTGTTTTTGTCGGTGCGTTCGGGGACGAGCGTAAGCGCCTGCCCAGCCACCGAGGCGACCTCGCCGAACCACCAGCGGATGAGGTCGACCTGATGGGAACCGTTCGCGCCGAGCCGCCCGCCGCCGTCAGATTCGAGCGACCACCAGTCGTCTTTGGGCCTCCCCGCCGGGTCGCCCCAGCCAGAGGTGATGTTGGTGATGTTCGCGTGCCGTACCCGGCCAATGAAACCCTCCTCGACAAGCGCCTTGATCTTGCGGCGGTTTGGGTTAAAGCGCAGCTCGTGGTCGATCATGTGCAGCCGCCCGAGCCGCTCGGCTTCGTCCAGCATGGTTTTGGCCTCGGCGCTGGTCATCGCCATCGGTTTTTCGCAGACGACGTGCGCCCCGGCCCGGAGCGCGGCGAGCGTCATCGGTGCGTGTGTGACGGTGGGGGTGGCGATGCAGACGAGGTCGAACGGGTGCGCGTCCAGCATCTGCTGCCAGTCGTCGTAGGCGTGGGGGACGCCGAACGCGGCGGCGGTACGCTCAGCGCTCTCTCGCCGCGCACTCGCGATGGCGACGACCTCCGCGCCCATAACGTGGCGTAGCGCCGGGAGAAACGCGGCCCGAGCGAAACTTGCGCCGATGATACCGACGTTCATACAAAACTCCTTTTACGGCTTCTCTGCTCGAGCCCGTCTCCACGATTGGCGAACTGGCACTTTAGGGCGGCTTGACCGAGATTTCTAGACCTGAACGACACAAAAGGTATTCCCGTCAGGATCAGCGAGCACGGTATAATCTGCGTCCGGCTCGTAGTTCCAGTTCACCCGAGTTGCCCCCAAGCTCAGCAGCCGCTCGACCTCTCCCGCCTGCTCGTACGTGAACAAGTCCATATGGTGCCGCTTGGGTTTATCTTTTGTGACCCCTGCGTTTAGGGACCGTTGTATCCCTTCGCCGTCTTTAGGAACGAGAATAGAGAAGTCGACATCGGGCTCCCTACGCAACTTATAGGTCAACGCTTCACTCCAGAACGTCACACTGCGCTGAAGGTCACGCACGCCCCAGACAATGGCTCCAATCTTTAACATGGCTCACGCTCCCTACAAATGCCCGTCGTTGTGTCGAGCTTCGGCAAAACCTACCTACACTAGTGCGCTGTTCGGAACGTGCATTCTGGTTGATGACGACTCGGTGTCACATTGGCACTCAACACGCCAGAATCACGCTTAAGGGTCTCTAGGGTTTAGTGCGTGGAGATAGTAACTTAAGGTAAGGCCTCCAATCTGACGCGTTTCTAACCGACACCCTGAAGTCGCGGATCCAAAAAGTCGCGCAGCCAGTCGCCGAGGATGTTGAACGACAGGACCGTCAGCATGATGGCGGTGCCTGGAAAGATCGCCAGCCACCAGCGGCCCGCCAGCAGCTGGTCGCGGCTCTCGGCGAGCATCCCGCCCCAGGTCGGTACGGTCGGCGGGACGCCCAAACCGAGAAACGACAGGGCCGCTTCAGACAGGATGACGCTGGCGATGTTAAACGACGCGATGACGATGAGCGGCGCGAGGATGTTGGGCAGGATGCTCCGAAACAGGATGCGCCCGGTTGTCGCGCCGAGCGCCCGGGCCGCCTCGACGTACTCTTTTTCGCGCTGCGAGATGGTCTGCGCGCGGGCGATGCGGGCGTACGTCACCCACTGGCCGATCCCTAGGATCAGGACCAGATTGACCACCCCCGGCCCCAGCACTACCAGAAACATGATGGCTAGCAGGATAAAGGGGAAGGCCAGCTGAATATCGCCGACGCGCATGATGAGGCTGTCGACGCGGCCACCGAAGTACCCGGCGATGATGCCCAGCGCAACCCCCAGGGAGCCGCCGATGGCGACGGCGATAAACCCCACCAAGAGCGAGATGCGCGCCCCGTAGATGACCCGCGACAGGACGTCTCGCCCCAGCGAGTCGGTGCCCAGGATGAACTCCACCTCGCCGCTGCGCTCGGCCTCGAAGGGCCTTTGCAGGCGGGCGATGATGTCCTGGCGGTTCGGGTCCTTGGGCGCGACGCTCGGGCCTATGACGGCGGCGAGCCCCACCAGCATCAGGATAAAAAGCGCCAGCAGCGGCCACTTGGCGCGGAGCAGGCTGCGCCACGCGCGGCGCAGCGTAGAACGCCTGCTCCCGCGTCCGCCGACCGTAGGGACGCCCGGCGTATGGACGGCGACGCCTTCGGCCTGGACCGGCGTGAGGTTGGATTCCCGGCTCATCAGCCCAACCGCACGCGGGGGTCGAGGCGGGCGTAGAGGAGGTCGACCAAAAGGTTGAGACCGACAAATAGAAGCGAGAACAAGATAACCGCCGCCTGCACGAGCGGAATATCGCGCTGATTGATGGCGTTAAAGACCAAGCGGCCCACCCCCGGCCACGAGAAGATGGTCTCGACCACGACCACGCCCGACAAGAGAAAGCCGAACTCGAGCCCCAGCATGGTCACGACCGGCATCCAGGCGTTTCTGAGGGCGTGCCGGACGACCACGCCGTAGGGCGGGATGCCCTTGGCACGGGCGGTGCGCACGTAGTCCTGTGAAAGCACCTCGAGCATCGACGAGCGCACCAGACGGGCGTTGCGCGATAAGGAAAAGAGCGAGATCGACACGGCGGGCATCACCAGGTAGGGAACCGCGCGTGGGAAGTTCGCCCACGCAGTCGCCAGGTCACCCTGAAAAAGCGGTGCCAAGATCGGGACGTGGCCTGAGATCGGCAGCCACCCGAGCCCCAGTCCGACGAACAAGATCAGCATGATGCCGAGCCAAAAACTGGGGATCGACTGCCCGAACATCGCCACCATCATGATCGAGCCGTCGACCGGTGTGCCGCGTTTCAGGGACGAGACGACCCCGAGCGGAATGGAGAAAAGGATAGCGATCAGCATGGCGAAAAGGGTCAGCTCGAGGGTCGCCGGAAAGCGCTCCAATACCACCTGTAGGGCCGGGGTGCGGTAGGAGAGCGAGTTGCCGAGGTCACCCCGCACAAGCCCCCCCAAAAAGCTCAGGTACTGCACGTGGAGCGGACGGTCGAAGCCGAGCGTCGCCCGGGTCGCGGCGATCTCCTCGGCGCTGGCCCGCTCGCTGACGTATAGGTACGTCGGGTCGCCGCCCATATGCAGGGCTAAAAAGGTGATGAGGGTGACGCCCAAAATGACGCCCACCGACTGCACGATCCGCTTGAGGATGTAAGACCACATGTGCAGCTCCTTAAACGAGGCCGATCCTCGCTTACCGGTGCGGGTACACTGCCGAAGCCCCCGGAGACAGCCGGGAACTGGCTTTAGGTTCAGCTTGAGGGCACCTGTAAAACCTCGAGGGCCGTCCACGCCGAGCTGTGGCCAGGAACGCCCCGCATTAATTTTAGGGGGTGAGGTTGCCCCACCCCTTGACGGTTAGGTTAGTTCGAGGCTAACGCCGCGTTGGTCACGTCGATGTGCTCATCGCGGCGCGGCTCCCAGTCGAGGCGGCTTGAAACCCCGTAAAAGTCGGGCTGGAAGTAGAGCATCAGCCAGGGCGGGTCGTTGTAGAACACTTCCAGCATCTCGTTGATGATCGTGCGCTGCTCCGCTTCGCCTTCGGCCTGAGCGAGGCGCTCCCAGCCCGCGAACCACTCCGGATTCTGCCACTCGGTATAGTTCGTGCCCGACTCGGGCGTCGCCAGGTCGGTCATGTCGTATAAGGCGCTCCAAAGCCCGCCGCCGGAGCCGAGCAAAAAGAGCGGTCCGGCGTCGTGCTCGCGGATCAGCGGCACGTAGACCGAGGCGAAGTCCATCGGTTCGACGGTCGTCTCGACGCCGATGTCCGAAAGATACTGTCCGACCGCAAGGGCGACGTTGGCATCGTTTAAGTAGCGACCGTTGGGCGACTGGAGCGTCAGCGAGAAGCGCACGCCGTCGTCGCCGCGCGGGTACCCGGCTTCGTCCAGAAGCTGTTCGGCCATCTCAGGATCATAGGGATAGGGCTCCAGGTTGGGGTTGTCGTTGGGTGGGTTGACGAGGCCGGTCGCCCGCTCACACTGCGTCCCCAAAAGCGTCTCGCAGATCGTCGGTACGTCGACGGCGTACTGCAAGGCAACTCGCACGGCAGTCTCCTGGATCGCCGCGCCACCGTCGCTCGCCTCGGCAAACTCGGGTTTGAAGTTGAAGCCGACGTAGATGCGGCGCGTACCCGAGACCGGGATGACGGTGGCCGCGCCTGAGTTGTTGATGGCGTCCTGCTGGTCGGGCGACACCCCCGCCACGACGTCGACGTTGCCTGCGATCAGCTCCGCTGAACGGGTCGACGCTTCGGGAATAGCGCGCCAGACGAGTGTTTGGAAGGTTGACTCGACGAGAGGAAAGTCTTCGACCTTCTCGAGGACCACCCGGTCGTCACGGATCCACTCGACAAACCTGTACGGCCCCGACCCGATGGGGTTGGTCGAGGCTGCTTCTAAACTCATCGCCTCATACGAGTCCTTGCAGTGGATATAGACCTCGGCGAGGAGCCCCGGCGCGATAGCGTTGGGCTGGTTCATGACGACCGTAGCGGTCAGCTCGTCGTCGGCGCGAGCGTCCTGATAGCCAATCGAGGTGAGGACAAAACCCGGCGTGTTGCCGGTAAAGCCGTTTTCCGGATCGGCAGCGCGCTGAAAAGTGTAGGCCACGTCCTCGGCGGTGAGCGCTTCGCCGTCGTGACAGGTCAGGCCCTCGCGGAGGGTGAACGACAGTTCGGTGCCGTCGTCGGAGACCTCGTAGCTTTCGGCTAAGTACGGGATGATCTCGCCTTCGGGGGTGATTTCCAACAGTGTGCCCCAGAGGTGGTCGGCGATGTTGGCCGAGGCGCGGTCGCCGATCTCGGCGGGGTCGAAGGTGGTGGCGTCGGTTGTCTGGGCGACGACCAAGGTGGTGTCGTCCGGGGCTTGGGCGGCGGCGACGGAGAGCGCGCAAAGAAGCGGCAGCAGAAGCGTTCGGGTGTTCACAGGCGGTTCCTCCAGGGGCGGGAGCTAAGGGGAGTGACGGGCGTTAGCCGGGTATGTTCATACCATAGCGGCCTCCTCGCTTAAGTCGACGCGCTCGCCGAGGGCGCTCGAGCGGACGCAGGCTTCGACCAGGGAGAGCGTCTGAAGGTGGTCGTGGGCGCTGCACTCGAGCGGTGCACCCTCCAAAAGCGTCCTCGCAAACGCTCGCAACACCCCCTCGGTGTCCGTTATCCAGGTCTCGTGCGGGGGCAACGCGACGGAGGTAAGCGCCTCCGCCTCGCTCCGGGCGTAAGCGAGCGCGCCGAACTGCTCGCGCTGCACCACGACCCCGCGCCGCGCGTCGGTGCGCCACTCGAAGTTGGGCACGTCCCACGAACTCTGCCAGAGGCCCTGATAGCTCACCACAAGGCCACCCGTAAAGGTGATGAGCGCGAAGACGTTCGTGTCGCCCGCGTACAGGCTCCACGGCGGGTTGGTGGTGCGGCAACTCACACTCACCGCTTCGCGCCCGTAGACGTAGCGCAGGAGGTCGAGGTGGTGAACCGACTGCTCCCAGAGCATAGGGTGGGCCATCGTCATGGGGTATTTGTTGAGGTGCGGAGCGCGGGGGTCACGGCGGCGCTCGTAGGTGAAGCGGGCCGACTCGGGCGGGCCGAGCCGGTCATCGGTGAAGAGCGCTTTCAGCGCCCGGGTGACCGCCAGATAGCGGAAGTTGAGCCCGACCATGAGCGGAACGTCCGCGCGCTCGGCCATGAGCGTGTAGCGGCGGGCGGTCTCCAGGTCGAGGGCCAGGGGCTTTTCGATGAGGAGCGGCAGCGAAAAGCGGCAGGCCAGCTCGAGGTGCGCGTCCCGCGTGTCGGGCGGGGTTGCCAGGACGAGGGCGTCGGCCTCCACGCGCTCGAGTGCCTCATCTAGCGCCCCGAAAGTCGGGACGCCCGGTGATCGGGTTTCGGCCCAGGCCCTAGCCACCGGGTCTGGGTCGCAGAAGGCGACGGCCTCGCACGTCTCCGAGCGGCAGATGACCTCATGCCAATAGCGGCCCCGCGCGCCGAGGCCGACGAGGATGAGCCTGAGCGCCTTCACGCCGCGCACCGGGCGCGGAGAAGTCGTGCCAAACCCTCTTCTAGAGGCGTCCAGTGTGTGAGACCCAAGGGTTCCGTGAATCGGGACTCGAGCGGCGGGCGCACAGGGAGCACGACGGGGTCGGGGGGGCGCTCGAGCTGCGTCCCCGGTAGGGAACGTCGCAGCATCTCCGCGAGCGCCCAATCGGTAACAACACTCGGCGCGCAGAGGTGCGTGACGTCCGGCGGGGCTTCATGGGTCAGCAGCCGCGCGAACGCCGGAGCCAGATCGTCGACTAGAGTCCACTCCCGCAGGGCGTCGGGATGCAGGATGGTGATCCGCCCTGTCTCGGCCTCCCGCACCAGGCGCGCGAGTAGACCGACGCGCGGGCGTGTGGCTCGCGGTCTTTCATGGAGGCCGTAGAGGTTGCCGAGCCGCACGCTCACCGCGTCGAGGTCCCCCGACGCGCGGTGAGCGTGCGCGGCGCGTTCACCCGTACGCTTGGCGGCGGCGTAGGGTTCGGTCGCGTCCGGCTGCGCCGTTTCGTCGAGGGGAGGGGTGTGAGCGCCGCTAAAGACGCCCGCCGAGCTGACGAAGATAAAGCGCTTGGCGCGGCGCGTCCGGGCCAGCTCGAGCGCGGCCGAGGTGACCTGCGCGGCGGTCTCCAGATACGCAGACGCGCTTACGCCCAGGTCGTCCGGGTCGGCGGTTACGGCGGCCGCGTGAACCACATAGTCCACGCTGTAGTCTCCGCTGTAACCTCCAGCGTAATCCAGAGCAGCGAGGTGACGGCTCAACTCCCGAACGTCGCAGGTGAGGCGCTCGAGCCCCCCCAACCGCCCGAGCGCTTCGCTATCGAACCCCTGATCGCTCACGACGACCCCAAACCCGAGCCGTGAGAGCCCGAGCGCCAGGTGGCTCCCGACAAAACCGCCCGCGCCGGTGATCAGCACCCTCACGCGCCCTCCCCGATCATCTCGAGGCTTAGGTCGGCAGCGGAGAGGACGTGTTGGTGGATCAGCGCGTGCGCCACCCCCAGGTCCTTGGCCCGCAACGCCGCCACGATGGGCGGGTGGTTCAGGGCGACCTCCATCGGGTTTGGGTTTTGCTGGTTGCGCAGCGCCATGATCTGCCGCACCCGCAGCGCCAGCGTCGTCCAGACCGACGTCAGGAGCGCGTGATCGGCAAGTTCGATGATCGCCTTGTGAAAGCGCTCGTCCTCTACGTTAAGCCCGGCCGCGTCCCCCGCGGCCGCAAGCGTCTGCATGGTGCGGCAGATCGCCTCTAGACCCTCTAGGTCAACCGACGCGCGCTCCAGAATGCGCGTCACCGCAAACGCCTCCAACTGCCCACGCAAGCTGTAGGTTTCTTCGATGTCGGTACGGCCGAGCAGGCGCACCCGCGTACCCTTGTAGGGCACGGTCTCCAAAAGTCCCTCTTCGGAGAGGCTGCGAAACGCCTCCCGGACGGGCGCGCGGCTGACCTGGAGTTGCCGTGCCAAACTGACCTCGGTAAGCGTCTGACCGGGGCGGAGGTCGCCCCGCAGGATAGCTTCACGCAAAAGGTCGGCGACGCGGCTCCGTAGCGGCGCATTGGTGATCTCTTGAAGCTGCACGTCAGCGGACGTTTTAGCGTTCATACACCCCTTTCGAGAACGACCCCTCAAAGACGTAGCGTGTTTGACTTTTCTCTTCCGGCTTGCTCATAATATCTGCTATAGTCGATTGTCGACAATGCGTGCTAATGTGGCTACTATAAGGACCTACGTGGTTGCTGTCAAGCTGCCGAGCGGCCGAAAAAGTCGGTGCGTACGGACAATGAGAGGCGCTGTGATCCCTAAGCCGGTACAGGAGCGTGCATAATGTTACGGACAAACGCGAGTGACCTCGTCGAGATGGCAGTCTCAGGAACGATCAGCCAACCCGCCCTGCGTTACCCCGGTTATGTTCCGGATAGCGGAGGTCTGGCGGTGGTGCTTCCCGGCATGGCGGGGGTCGTCTACAACGTCCGCGTAGGCGACCCGGCCTTCGGCTGGGCCGCCGACCACGTCGAGCCGGGCGTCTCGGTCGCCCACAGCGATGAGGGGAGCGACTTCGCGCTACACTACCTCACCTGCGTCGGCAACGAGGCGGTAGTAACGAGTGGGCTGGCCCGGGGTGCCAAAGGCGTCGTCACCGGCGAGCACGCGCGCATCCTGGTGGCCTTTTCGGAGGAGACCAACGCGCTCCTAAACGTCGGCGACACCGTGCAGATTCGGACGCACGGTCGGGGCTCGGAGCTTCTCGACTACCCGCACATCGAACTCAAAAAGGTCGGTCCACGGCTTTTAGCGGCCATGCGCGTGGAGGCGCTAGACGCGCGCCGCATCACCGTGCCGGTAGCCCTCGAGCTGCCGGTTCGCATTATGGGTTCGGGTGCCGAGCTGACCAGCGAGTACGTCGACCAGGACCTTATGTCGGGCGACCGGGCGCTCATGCGCGAGCTGGGCGTCGATCAGTTAAGACTCGGCGACCTCGTCGCCATCCGTCACGCCGACCACCACTTCGGGAGGGGCTACCGCGAGGGGGCGGTCAGCGTCGCGCTCTGCATCCACGGCGATTCGGTGATGACCGGGCACGGCCCCGGCATCCTCACGCTGATGACCTGCGCGGAGCCTTGTATTGAGTTCACCTTCGACCGGCGTGCCAACCTCGCCGACTATGGGCTTTTGGACGGTGAGCTTTTGGACGGTGGGCTCGAGGAGGCCATATGACCCGCGCGCTTACCCTCAACGAGGACAAGCTCGTGACGGTGTCGGTAATGGGCAGCGTCGCCCAGCCGACCTTCCCCGGTCTGCCCGCCGAACCGTACCGGCTGGCGGCGGACGGGACGCCCTTTCTGCTGCCGACCTACGGGGGCGTCGTCTACAACGTGTCGGTGGGCGACCCCGCTTACGGCTGGCGGGCCGACTGCGTGCATCCGGGAGTGAGCATCGCGCATCCCACGGACACCGGTAACCGCGGGCTCAACATCTTCGCCTGCGTCGGCAACGAGGCCGTGATCATGACGGGCGAAGCGAAGGGACAGCGGGGCGTGGTGACGGGCAAGTCGGGGCGCTTTTCAGAGCAGGTCATCGTGCATTTCCCCAAGGCGGTGCGTGAAGGGATCGCGGTCGGGGACCAGATCGTGGTCAAGAGTAGGGGCGTCGGCATGGTAGCCCACGAGCACGAGAGCGTCAAGTTTAAGAGCTTGTCGCCCGAACTTCTGCGCGCACTCGGGGTCCGGAGCAACGGGGCGAAGCTCGAGGTGCCGGTCGTCGCCACGGTCCCCGCGCACCTGCTTGGGGCCGGAGCTGGGCTGACGAGCGAGGGCGGCAGCCTCCACCTCCAGACAACCGACCGGCGCGCGGTGGCCGCCGCAGGGCTCGACACGCTTCGTTTGGGCGACCTCGTAGCCCTCACCGACTACGACAGCCGCTATGGGCACGGCTATCTCCGGGGCGCGGTGGGGATCGCCGTCGTCGGCCAGACGGACGGCCCCCGCGCGGGCTACGGCCCCGGTGTAACGCTCCTGATAACGGACGCGCTCGGAACCCTCGAGCCCGTCATTGCGCCCGGCACGAACCTCGTGAGCTTGCTGGGGCTCGAGGCTTAGGGTGGACATTCCGACCGTGTGGGTCGCGCTGGAACCGCTGCAAACCTTCACCCGCGAGGTGTTCCTGGCGCTCGGGCTAACCGACGAGCAGGCCGAGCTGAGCGCTCACGCACTTCTCTTCAGCGAACTCCGCTTCCACCCCGGCCAAGGCCAGGGGGTACGCCGCCTGCGCGCCTACCAAGAGCGGCTGACGGGCGGCCTCATCGATAAGGCCGCGCCCTTCGAGGTGCTCAAGGAGAGCCCGGCGCTGGCGCTCGTGGACGCGCACAACGGGCTCGGTAGCGTAGTTGGGATTAAAGCGATGCGGCTCGCCGTGCAAAAAGCCAAGGTCTGCGGCGTCGGGTCGGTGGTCGTGCGCGGCGGCACCCATTACGGCTCGTCCGCCGTTCACGCCAGCGAAGCACTGGCGCAGGACTGCGTCGGTTTAGCCCTCACCAACGCCGGGCCGGAGATGGCCGCCTGGGGCGGCGCGACGCCGGTCGTCGGTACAAACCCCTGGAGCATCGCCGCGCCAAGCGACAAGGGCTTTCCGGTGGTGCTCGATATCGCCCTAACGACGGCGGGCAAGGGGATGATGCGGTGGTTGGGGCGCGAAGGCCGCCCTATGCCCCGCGACTGGGCGCTGACCCCTGAGGGCGAGGAGACCGACGATCCCGCCGCCGCCATGCAGGGCGCGCTGCTCGGTATCGGGCAGTACAAGGGCTACGGGCTGTCGTTCATGACCGACGCGCTGACCGGGGTGCTCTCGGGCGGCGCGTTTGGGACTGAGCCCTACCGCGACCCGGCACGGCAGAACGTCTCGCATACGTTTTTAGCGCTCGACATCGACTGGTTCATGCCGGTCGGCGAGTACCGGGCGCGCATGGGGCGGCTTATCGACACCGTCAAGGCCAGCCGCCTACGCCCAGGTTTTTCCGAAGTGCTGGTGCCGGGAGAGCTCGAGCACCGCCGCGTCCGGGACAAGACGGCAAACGGCGTCCCGCTCGACCGGGACGTGTACAACGACCTGGTCAGGCTCCGGCGCGAGCTTGGCGTAGCGGGACCCTTACAGGTTGTGGCGTGAACGCTCCCACTCCGCTCGGGCGCGACTTTTATACCGGAGCAGTCGCCCGCCTCCAGAACCGTTTACGTGACGAGGAGGTCGACGGCACCCTGCTCCTCGACCCCGCCAACGTCTTCTATCTGAGCGGCTTTCACTACGCCGTGAACGAGCGGCCCGTGGGTCTTTTCGTGCCGCTGGAGGGCGAGCCGGTGCTGTTCGTGCCGCGGCTCGAGGCGGATCACGCCGCCGCCGCTGGCGTTGAGGTCCGGGTCTACGACGAGTTCCCCGGCGTGCAGCACCCCGTGCTGTGGATGGTGGACACGTGTGGGGCCGCGTACCTGATGGTCGACACCCTCGAGGCGCGGGTCTACCACGAGGCGAAGGTGCTGCTGACCTACCTCGAGGCGCGCGACCTCGTCATGCCGCTGCGGGCCGTCAAGACGCCTGCGGAACTCGAGCTGATCCGCGCCGCCGCGTCCTACGCCGACCTCTGCTTGGAGCGCATCCTGGCCTGCGCGGGCGGGATCATCCGTGCGGGCGGGAGCGAGCTCGATATCCTACACGGTGGGCTCGCCTTCGCCAACGCGCGCCTGCACGCGGCGACCGGAAGCGCCTTCGAGCACACGGAGACCACCGTCGTCGGGACCGTCCACAGCGGCCCCCGCGCCGCGCTGCCGCACGGCCGGACGAGCCGCCGGGTGCCCGAGCGGGGCGACACGCTGATTGCAGGCATCGGCGCGTGCGTGGGGGGCTACCACGCCGAGAGCGGCGCGACCTTTACGGTGGGCGCACCGTCGGCGGAGCAGCAGCGCTGCCTGGAGGCCGCCGAGCGGTGCAACGACGCTGCCGTCGCCGCCCTCCGCGTCGGCGTGACCGGAGCCGAAGTAGACGCGGCCGCGCGTCAGGTACTCCGGGACGCCGGGCTGAACGACGCGATCCGCCACCGCATCGGGCACGGCATGGGGGTAGCGGGGCACGAAGCGCCCTGGCTGGCCCCCGGCGGCGACACGCCCTGCGCGGTCGGCATGGTCTTTTCGGACGAGCCCGGCATCTACCGCCCCGGGAGGGACGGCTACCGCACCATCAACACCATGATCCTGACCGAAGCGGGCGTGGAGATTCCCAGCACCTTTCAGGCGCGTGTCCCGCTAGCGGCGCGCGTCCTCGAGCTGTAAAGAAGCTGTAACCGACCCCAAGGAGGTCCCTATGCCCGAACCCGCCGCCTGGCGCTACCAGAAACTGATCAAACCGATGGTGGACACTCCCCTGTTCGAGGGTTTTCTTTTGGGCCGCGTTGTGACCTGTGTCGGCGACGAGGTCATAGGGGACGGCTTCGTCGAGGTCCGCGACGGCAGAATCGCTCGAGTCGGGTCCGCAAACGAGCTGAGCGCCGAGGACCGGGAGCGCGTGACCGACCTAAGCGGCAGAACCCTCATGCCGGGACTTATCAATTCGCACGCGCACCTCGCTTGGGACGGGGTCCACGACCTCGCGCGGCAGTCGCTGGACGACGCCCCCGAGATCAGCGCCTACAAGGCGGCGGGTAACATGCTCAAAAGCCTCCGGGCGGGCGTCACGCTGGTGCGCGACCTCGGCATGAACCGCTCGAACATCTTCACCAAGCAGGCCGTCGAGCAGGGAATCTTCCCGGGGCCGCGCCTGCTGATTACTGGCGAAAGCATCGTCCAGACGGGCGGGCACACCTACTGGTGCTGCCGCGAGGCGAGCGGGGCCGATGAGATGCGCCGGGCGGTGAGAGACCAGGTCAGGAGCGGGGCCGACCTCATCAAGATCATGGCCTGCCACGACACTTTGGAGTTCACCGACGACGAACTCCACGCCGTCATCGACGAGGCGCACCGAAACGGCCTGCCGATCACCGCGCACGCGACCTTCGACGCCTGCATCCGCCGGGTAGCCGAATTCGGCGTGGACTGCGTTGAGCACGGCGGGAGCATGAGCGATGAAACCATCCAACTCCTTTTGGACAAGAAAATCCCCATCGTCACGACCTTCGCGCCTCTGGTGATGCAGAGCCAGCCCGAGGTGGCCCGCTCCTTCGGTATCCCCGAGTGGAAGATCGCCGAGCGGCAGCAGGCTGTGGCGGACAAAGGTCGCTACGAAGGTCTCGTCAAGGCGGCGCGGGCGGGCGTAGCAATTGTCTTCGGCACCGACGCGGGCAGTCCGGCGGTGGGGCATGACGTGGTCGCTCCCGAACTCGAGTTCATGGTCAAGGTTGGCGTCGTTAAGGACAATCTGGCGGCCCTCCGGAGCGCCACCACTGAGGCCGCTAAACTCAGCAAATTGGACGGCAAGCTGGGAACGCTTGAAACCGGTAAAGACGCCGACCTCATCGTCGTGGGGGGTAACCCCGACGAGGATTTGCGGGCCTTGGAGCGCGTCGAGATGACCTTTGTGGCCGGGAAACGGCTCGTTTAAGGAGTTTTATGAGTGTGCTAAGCAAAAGGCTCTCGAGCCGCATCGTCGATGAAGACGTGTCGTTTCGCACCAGGATGCTCGAGATCGCCGCCGGGTTGGACGATGTGATCGCCATGGGCCGGGGCGACCCGGATTTTCACACGCCGCCCCACATCGTTGCGGCAGCAAAGCGGGCCATCGACCGAAATGAGCACCACTACACCCACCCCGCCGGACTGCCTGCCCTGCGTGAGGCTATTGCCGATACGCTGGCGCGCGAGAACGGTCTCACCTACACGCCCGACGAGGTCATCGTGACCGCCGGGGTGCAGGAATCGATCATGCTGACGATGTTGGGGCTCGTCGACCCGGGCGACGAGGTGCTCATCACCTCGCCACGCTTTACGACCTACGACACCGCGGTTGGGCTCTGCGGCGGCGTGCCGGTGCCGGTGCCGACCTTTGAACGCGACGACTTCGCACTCCTGCCTGCCGAGATCGAAGCGCGCCTCACCCCACGCAGCAAGGCCCTGGTGCTCGTCTCGCCGAACAACCCGACGGGCGCGGTCACGCCCCCCGCCGTCATCCAGGAGATCGCCGCGCTCGCCCAGCAGCGCGACCTTATCGTCGTCAGCGACGAGATCTACGCCAAGCTGATCTATGAGGGGGCCGAGCACCTCTCTGTCGGCTCACTGCCGGGGATGAAGGCGCGGACGGTGACGCTGGGCGGCTTTTCCAAGGCGTACGCCATGACCGGCTGGCGCGTCGGCTATCTAGCCGCCCCGGAGGACTTCGTACGGCTGCTGACCGAGCCACGCCACACCCTGTCGATCAACACGAGCACCCCGAGCCAGTTCGCCGCCCTCGCCGCGCTGACCGGGCCGCAGGACGCGGTAAGTGAGATGCTCGCCGAGTACGCCGAACGCCGGGGCTACCTGATGCGCGTCCTTAAGGAGATGGGGCTGTCGTACGGCTTTCCGGGCGGGGCGTTCTATATCTACACGAATATCAGTTCGACCGGGCTCCGGGCTCCGGCGTTTTGCGAGACGCTCCTCCGCGATGGCCGCGTCCTGCTCTTCCCGGGCAGCATGTTCGGCGACGAGGACGACGTGTACGTGCGGATCAGCTATCTGCAACCCTTGGCGCGCATCGAGGAGGCGGTCGAACGGATGGCGCAAGTTATCGCGGTGCGCGCGTGAGCACCAAAGAAAAATTCGTCGGTGTCCAGATCAGCCCAATTTCGTTTATCGATGAGGGGGTTGAGACGGTGCTCGACACGCTGCAAGCCCGTGTCGGCGTGAACGTCTTGATGATCGGGACCGTCTCGTGGCTCGGGCTTAAATCGGGACGCTCCATCTCGCACGATCTCGACGGCTGGCCCGACCACGGGGTGCCGGAGCCGTTCGCCATGAAGGGCGGCGCCTATTTCGACCCCGACCCGAGGTACTACACAAAGACGCTCATCAAGGACTACAAGGCTAAAGATGCGGAGATGGCGGGGCGTGACATCCTGGCGATGGTCATCCCCGAGGCCAAAAAACGCGGGATAAAGGTCTTTATCGAGCTGATGGAGCCGTTTTTCAAGTACGCGGGGCACGGTTCGGTGAACACCGTTGAGATCCCCAACCTGGCGCAGTGCTTGGAGGTTGACGTGTTCGGGCGTTTCGGCAGCGAACCGAGCACCGACAACACGGATTATCGCAACTGGATCCTAAGCATGGTCGAGGATCAGGTGCGCAACTACGACCTAGACGGCGTGATGTGGTGCAACGAGCGCCGCAGCCCTCTAGACCAAATGATCGTCGGCCAGGCCCCCGGCGACTTCAGCGCGGCGGCGCGAAGAGAGGCTTCAGAGCGCGGTATCGACGTTGAGCGGGTGCGGCTGGCCTTCCGGGATGTGGTCGCCTTTTTTCAGAAAGCTCGAGCCGGTGAACCTTTCGCCGACGGTGCGTTCATCGAGTTTTTGCGGGTCTTGCTGGCGAACCCCGAGGTGCTCATCTGGGAGCGGTTTTGGCTCGAGCGCAACAAGGATTTGGACCGCGAACTCTACGGGCTGGTCAAGTGGTGCAACCCGGACCTGTCGTTCGGCCTTAACGTCTGGAACCGCAACCACTTCAACCCGATTCGCAAGGCGCAGTGGCCGTGGGCGGAACAGACGCTCTACGCCGACTGGGTCAAACCGATCACCTATCAGCACCAGTCGGGATTGGTCTACGCCCTCGAGCAAAACGACTTCCATAAGACCATCCTCCGCGACTTCACCCCCGACGAGCTTACACCCCTGATGTACAAGCTGCTCGGCCTAAACGAAGCGCCGTGGCCTGAGCTGGTGCAGACCGGCATGGACCCCGACTCTTACGTTTACGGTCAGTGCGAAAGCGCGGTGCGCGGCGTAAACGGCGAGGCGAAGGTCTATATGGGTATCGGTGTGGACGCGCCCCGGACCCGCGAAGACCAAGCTAAATGCACCCCCGACATCGTCCGCCGAAGCGTCCTGGCGACCTACCGCGCTGGGGGCGACGGGGTAGTGTTCGCGCCCAACTACGCCTCTATGAAGCTGAGCAATCTAGACGGTGCCGCCGCCGCACTCTCCGAACTCGGGCTCCGCTAGCGTGTTCGATCTACTTATTCGTGGTGGAACGGTGGTCACGCCCTACGGGACGCACCCCCTCGACGTGGCCCTCGCGGCGGGCAGGGTCGCGGCGCTGCTCGAGCCCGGTACCCCCGCCGAAGCAAACGTGACCCTGGACGTCCACGGCAAGCACATCCTGCCCGGTGCTATCGACATCCACTTCCACGTCCGCGCCCCGGCCTATCCCGAACGGGGCACGGTAGCGAGCGAGACCCGCGCCGCCGCCGCCGGGGGCGTGACGACGGTTTTCGAGATGCCCATCTCCAAACCGTGCTGCGCGACGCCCGCGGTCGTCCGGAGCCGCCGCGAGCTGTTCGGGCGCGAGGCCTACGTCAACTTCGCGCTTTACGGCGCACCGGGAACACTTCAAGAGGACGACGTGCGGGGGATGGTTGACGAAGGCGTGGTCGGGTTCAAAATCTTTATGACCGAAGCGCCCAAGGGCCGCGCCGACGAATTTGTCGGCCTCTGTCTGCCAGACGAGGGGGGGCAGTATGAAGCGCTCCGGCTCGTCGCCAAAACCGGCAAGGTGCTCGTCGTCCACGCGGAGAGCGACGAACTCCTGAACCATTTTTCGGCTCTAGTCAAACGGACGGGCCGCAACGATCCCGCCACCCACGGCGAGTCGCGGCCCCCAGTCGTCGAGGCGGTCGCTATTGCCAAGTTGCTGAGCATGAACCAAGCCGCCCGAGCAAAGGTTCATATCGCACACGTCTCGAGCGCCGCCGCCGCCGAAACGCTAAGGCTCTATCAGGGAAGCGGCATGGACGTGAGCGGCGAGACCTGCCCTCACTATCTGCTTTTTACTGAAGAAGATTTGGCGCGGGTCGGCTCGTACGCCAAAATCAACCCACCGCTCCGGCAAAAAGGCGACCGAGATGCCCTCTGGGAAGCCCTCCGAGACGGCACCCTGATGGCGGTCGCGACCGACCACAGCCCCTTTACACAGGCCGAAAAAGAACGTGCCAAGACGGACATTTGGGCCGCCCCGCCCGGTGCGCCGGGGGTTGAGGAGTTGCTGCTCGGGATGCTCGATGCTGTACATAAAGGGCGCTTGACCTTGGAACAGGCCGTCGCTTTGGTCAGCACGAACGGAGCCCAACGCTTCGGCCTCTACCCCCGCAAAGGGGCCGTCTTGCCGGGATCGGACGCCGACCTGGTGATCGTCGATCTGGCCGCCGAGACGACGATTCGCAAAGAAACCTTGCAGACCGAAGCGCGGCTCTGCGACCTGCTTTACGACGGCCTTACCTTTAAAGCCAAGGTCGACACGACGCTGGTCGGCGGCAAGGTTGTCTTCGACCAGGGGGTTATCGTCGGAAGGGCAGGCGACGGACAGTTTGTGAGGGCGCACGAGCCCAAGGAGGTTGTGTCGTGAGCAGATTTTCAGGTGTTCACACGATTATGCCGACACCGTTTACGGATGACGGGCGGCTGGACCTGACGAGCTTGGAGAGTCTCACCGACTTTTTGGTCAAGTTGGGGGTCGACGGGCTGGTTGTTTTAGGCGTGATGGGCGAAGCACCCAAACTGTCGCAGCGCGAACAAGACGACGTGATCTCGGTCACGGTAGAGGCTGCCGGGGGCCGGGTGTCCGTCTTTGCCGGGAGCGGCGCGGAAGGTACCGACTTGGCGGTCGAACGGAGCCTGAACGCGCTGTCGCTGGGCGCGTCGGGACTTTTGGTCGCGCCGCCACCCGTGCAGAGCGACGCGGTGATCTTCGAGTACTACCGCCGCATCGACGCAGCCGTCGAGGGACCCATCATACTGCACGACTACCCGGCGGCGACGGGCATCAAACTGAGCCCGCAGCTCGTCGCCACGCTGCACGCCGAACTCCCGCACGTCGGCGTCATCAAGCTCGAGGAAACCCCGAGCGCTCCCAAAGTGAGCGCCCTCCGCAGCCTGGGTTCGGACATCGGGATCGTCGGCGGCTTGGGCGGGATGTTCTTTTTAGAGGAACTCGAGCGCGGCTCGGACGGCATGATGACCGGCTTTTCGTACCCCGAGGTGCTCGTTGAAATCTACCGCGCCTACAGGGCCGGGAACAAGGCTAGAGCACGGGAGGTTTTCTACGGCGCGTGCCCGATCCTCCGCTACGAGTTCCAACCCGGCGTCGGCCTCGCGCTTCGCAAAGAGGTCTACCGGCAGCGCGGCGCGATCCGAAGTGCGTTTGTACGGCATCCGGGGACGCAGATCGACGCTCAGCTCCGGGCTGAACTCACCTGGGCGCTGCACGCCTGCGGCTTGGGTCTAGGCGAGGTGACGGCGTGAGTGTGGGATTGACGAGCAAGGGAACCCTATCGACTCGCTCTGACGCCGTGGCCCACATCACCAGCAGCACGGGACCTGAGCGTTGGGATCGACGCGACTCCGGCCGAACGCACCACTTTAGACGCCGCCGAACCCCTCGGCGTTACCTTATCCCCGGTGCGGAGAGGTGCTGCGGATTGGGGTTTTAGAAGCTTGGTGTGAGGAGGCGCGCTCGAGCAAATCACGGTCAAGGCAATTAAAGCTGCGGTTAGAACGGTGGTTGACAGTCTTCTTCACGAACCGCAGGCCCGTCACCTCTGTAAAGGGCGTAGTTGTAAGGAATGTCGCGCGAAAGGCGCTGACGTGGTAGACGCTGGTCGTTGCGTAACGTGGGCGTTTTAAAACTTTTAGGGCTTGACGAGCTTTACTTAAGCGCTGCCCAAAACGCGCGTTTCCTGCTCGGTAAGGTTGCCTGGGCAGCGCTTGTAGACCAGGCACAAACAAACAACGTCGCGCAACGTACCTGCACTCGAGCCGACACCTCTTTACGTTCGGTGTCTCCCAAAAGTTTTAGGCGGAGTAGCAACGCACCAAGCCTCACGAATGAGTCTGGTGCGTCCACTGTCGTTGTAGGCGTGCGGGTTAAGAAGCCGTGACGGGTTGGTTGGGCGCACGTCCAGCCAAGAGTTGCGTGGCGACCTCGGCTGTACGCTTGCCCTGGAAACGTGCGGCGCTCAGCGCGGTTTCGTCGGGGTCCAAGGTGCCGTTGTTCGAGGTAAACGACGTGCCGTAGGGCGTACCCGCGGCAAACTGCGCGCCGTCGGCGTAACCGGGCGGCACGATGATCGCGCCCCAGTGGTAGAAGGTGTTGTTAAGCGCTGTCAGCGTCGTCTCGTGGCCGCCGTGGGTCGTGGCGGCGCTTGTAAACGACGAGGTGATCTTGTTGACAAGCTTGCCCTGTCCCCAGAGCGGGCCGGTACCGTCGATAAACTGCTTGAGTTGCGCTGTAGGCAAACCA
>CADCWP010000271.1 GCA_902806425.1 uncultured Truepera sp. | reverse complement strand
GTGCCGGGCGGCTGCCTCGAACGCGCGAAGCGCCGAAAGCGGCGGAAGGCGTCGGAACACTGCTGAACAAACCTCATCTGTCGGGTGACGATTTGGAGTTTGTCATCACGGAGCGCAAGGCCGATTTCTCATCCATCAACACGGCCACCGGTAAGTTTTTCTTCACCGTAGCCCTCAGATGGAGCAAGACAATGAAGCTGGAGCGAGTAGTCACCAATCCCGACAATTATGCGCCCTACCTGCTGTCACAGGGGATCAAGTTCGGTAACCTGCTCTTCATCTCCGGCCAGGCAGGTGCCGGTGAAGATGGAAAGATCGTCGAGGGCGGCTTCCCCGCACAGGGCAAGCAGGCGTTTGCCAACTTGCGTCGGGCGCTTGAGGCTGGCGGATCAAGCCTGAACGAGGTCATCAAAGTGACGATCTTCGTCACCGACATGGGCAACTTCAAAGAAGTTGTCGAACTCCGCCGCGAGTTTTTCTCAGAGCCGTATCCAGCCGACACCATCGCCGAAGTGAAGGCGCTGTACAATCCCGAGGTCATGATCGAGATCGAGGCTATCGGCGCACTCCGCGATGCCGAGGTAAAGTAAAAATACGGCTGAGCAAGCCTCATCTGTTGAGTGACGATTGCGAGTTTGTCCTCACGGAGCGCAAGGCCAATCTCTCATCCATCAACGCGGCTATCGGTAAGTTCTTCTGCACCGTAGCCCCGAGTACAGCCTGAGAACGCGCCTGACGAAAATGTCGCGCCTTCTTCCGAATTCATCAACCGCCAGGAAACCTACCATGCACGTTTTGACCGTTTTCGACCATCCGCAGCGTAAGAACTTCCCAGGTACGGTGCTCGACTCCTTCGTCGAGGGTATCGTGCAAGCCGGTCACACAGCGGAGGTTGCTGACCTCCACGCCGAGGGCTTCGACCCGCGCTTCACCGTTGAGGACCATGCGCACTTCTGGGGTGGACCGAGGCCCGCCGATGCCGCTCGAGAGGCAGCGCGCATCGACGCCGCTGACGCGATTGCGCTCGTGTTTCCGGTCTACTGGTGGTCGTTCCCCGCTTTGATGAAGGGCTGGATCGACCGCGTGTTCACGGCCGGTTGGGCCTATTCGGTGGACCCGCAATCGAACACCCGCGGGCACCTGGTCGACAAGCCGGTCATGTTGATCGGCACCGGCGGGACGCGCCCGACCACTTACGCCAAGTACGGCTACCGCGAGGCGATGCGCACGCAGATCGACGTCGGCATTTTCGGCTTTTGCGGCATGACCGACGTGGAGACGCACCTGCTGCTCGACGTCGACGGCGACGCGAACGCGGAGCGTCGGGCGGGATACCTGATCGAGGCCCGCGCGCTCGGGGCTGGGCTGGTCGCGCCCGACCGCATTCCTAAGCGCGTGCAACACGGCGCGGTGCGCTCGGCCGCCTGACGAGTGTGCCGCCTCCGCCAGAGGCAAGTACGTCGTCTAGAACCCCTGTCGCCGAACACCGGCCTACGCACACCGGGCGTGGGTTGGTGTTGTCTGAGACGCTTAGAAAAGCATGCGATTGGAGCATTGAGATGGACGAGAAAGCGGCTGACTCTAAGGCGATTAGAGACATCATCGATCGCCAGTTCGCGAGTCTGTGCTGGTCGGGAGGGGGAGCTCCCGACGCGGCGATGTTCGAGGGCGACGTCCTCCCGGGCGCGCCGCTTTATCCCGCAGCACGACCTGTTACGGCGACGTCGGCG
>CADCWP010000270.1 GCA_902806425.1 uncultured Truepera sp. | reverse complement strand
TGGCGTTCCTCGACGCGCAGCGCTCGCTGGCGGGCGGAACCGGCGAAGTCAACACGTGGACGGAGCTGGCCGGCATGCTGGCTGAACTCGAGACGTACCTCGCCGCGATGCCGGTCAGCGATCAGCCGGCGGTCATCCAGTCGGCGCCGTGGTGGTCAGAGTGGCTGCGCCACCCCGACCGGGACCACTTCTGGCAGGACCTGGCGGTCGTCGACCAGCTCGACCGGGTAACCGTGCCGGCATTCCACGTTGGCGGCTGGTTTGATATCTTCGCCAACAGCACGGCCCGCGCGTTCACCCGGATGCGGAGCGAGGCTGGCAGTGCGGACGCCCGGAACAGCCAGCGCCTGATCATTGGCCCGTGGGACCACTTGACCTACACCGGCACCTACCACGACCGGCAATTCGGGATGGGCGCCGATGTGGCGGCTGTCGACCTGGCGGGTGCGCACATCGCGTTCTTCGATCGTTGGCTGCGCGGACGCGGCGACGCCCTCGACGGAGCCTCCCCCGTACGGCTCTTTGTGATGGGCATCGACCAGTGGCGAGACGAGCAGGACTGGCCGCTGCCCGACACCCAGTACATCGACTACTTTCTCGGCAGCTCGGGTCGCGCCAACAGTGGCGACGGCGACGGCGTCCTCGCCCTTGGGATGCCCGGGGCCGAAGCCAGCGGCACGTTCACCTACGACCCCATGAACCCGGTCCCCAGCGTGGGCGGCCGCTTGCTCATGTCGAGCTCGCTGAACGCCGTCGGGCCGGTCGACCAGCGCCCGGTCGAAAACCGAGACGACGTCCTCTGCTTCACGACACCCGTGCTCGAGGAACCGGTCGAGGTCACCGGGCCTATCTCCCTGAACCTGTACGTGAGCTCTTCGGCCATCGATACCGATTTCACCGGCAAGCTCGTTGACGTCTTCCCAGACGGACGAGCGATCTACCTCACCGACGGCATCCTGCGCACCCGGTACCGGAATTCGCTGGACCAGCCCGAGATGCTGAAGCCCGGGCAGGTCTACCAACTCACGCTCGACCTGTCGGTGACCTCCAACGTGTTCCTGCCCGGCCACCGCATCAGGCTGGAGGTTTCCAGCAGCAACTTCCCCCGCTACGACCGCAACACCAACACCGGCGGCGTCATCGCCGACGACACCTCAAACCAGGCGATCGTGGCCACCAACCGGGTACTGCATGGTCGCGAGCACCCGAGCCGGCTCGTCCTGCCCGTCATTGCCCGCTAACATGTCCGGTCCACCGGCCACACGCCGCAGCAAACCCTAAGCATTGACGACAGTAGGGGAGCCGCCGCCAGATGAGCGCACGCGAATTGGAGTTTGCTATCAATCGGCTGGCGCACCAAACATGGGCATGGGCACTTCGACGTTGCTTGGTAATCTTGCCAAACAGTTCTCCGGTATCGCCGACCGGGGGTGCCCGTGCTGGAGAGGCAGGGTGATCTCGCTCACGAAATCACGGGGATGCTCGGTGACACCCCATGGGCGTCGACAGCGGCAATGCTCGGCCGCCACGATGGCGTGCCGGATTCGCTCGAACCACGGTGCGCGCCGTTTGTCCAAACAAGGCTTTCCGAAAGCGTCACCGCATCGATCGTTTGCTATGATGCAGGGGAGAAGACACGTTGGCCACCGGCCGGTGACGGCATCGATGCCGGTGGTGAACCCCTTCCGCGCCACCGGCGCCTGGAAAGCCCGCCAATGACCCGGAACCTGCACCCGCCCAACTAAGCCTTACCCCTCGAAGCCG
>CADCWP010000269.1 GCA_902806425.1 uncultured Truepera sp. | reverse complement strand
TATCAGCTACGACCAGCGGGGCAACGGCGAGTCGGAAGGGGGAGAGCCGTACTCGCACGAGCAGTTCGTGGCCGACCTCGAGAGTCTGCGACAAGAACTCGGTCTAGGCAAGATCATCCTCTTGGGCGGCTCGTACGGCGGCTACATCGCGCTCGAGTACGCGCTTAGGTACCAGGACAACCTGCACGCGCTCATCCTGCGTGACACTGCTGCCAACAACCGCTACAAGGACACCAGCATGGAGCGCGCCCTTGCCAGTGACTTCCCCATGAATAAGGACCGCTTGGAGCGGCTGTTCGCGGGCAAGGTGCAGAGCAACGAGGACTTCCGCGAGAGCTTTTCGATGATCCAGCCGCTCTACAACGTCACCCGCGACCCGGCGACGGAGGCCGAGCAGCTTGCCCAAATCCCCTTTAGGTATGAAACGCACAACTGGGCGTTCAGCCGTAATCAAACCGACTTCGATATCACTGAAGCGTTGAGAGGTGTCCAGACGCCGGTGCTCGTAACGGTTGGGCGGCACGACTGGATCACGCCCCTAGAAGCTAGTGAGGAGCTGGCGGCGGTGCTGCCAAAAAGTGAGCTGGTCGTGTTCGAGAACATCGGGCACTCCCCGCAGCTCGAGGAGACGGGGCGCTACCTGGAGGTAGTGCGGGACTTTTTGGCGCGGTACGTCGCCTCGTGATCGGGGGCGTGATCGGACCGATTTCACGAGAAGAGCGTGCCGAGCGGGCCCGCGTCGCCTTCGACTATGTAAGCTCCGACGTTGCGGCGCTGGTGCTGTTCGATGATCAGTTCATTCAGTACTACACCGACTTCGTGTTTCACCCGACCGAGCGCCCTGTGGCGCTCATTGTTTCGCGTGAGGGAGAGCGGACGCTGTTCGTGCCCGACCTCGAGCGTGAACACGCGGCGCAGGCGGGGCAAAGTGAGCACGTCGTCACCTATCCGGAATATCCGGGTCGGGAGCACCCTGTCGACCTTTTATGCCGGCACCTGGACGCCTTAGGGTTGACGGGTTACACGGTCGGCGTCGACACCGATGGTTACCCGCCGGTGATGGGGTACATCGGCCCGCTCCTAAGTGAGCGCGTCAGCGTAAAGCGGATTTCGGCGGGGCTCGACCGGCAGCTGTCTCTAAAGTCGGATCATGAGCTGGAGCTGATCCGTGAGAGCGTGCGCTGGGGCCACCACGCCCACAAGCTGCTTCAAGCCTATACAGCTCCCGGCCTCACCGAAACTGAAGTCGAAGCTCGCGCTACCCATGAGGCGACGGAGGCGATGAACGCGGCGCTCGGGGCTGACTTTCGTAGCCGTAACCGCTGGCTGAACGGGGCTATTGCCCTGTATCGCGGGCAGGTCGGTGAAAACAGTGCGCTGCCGCACGCTATCAACATAGGCGCAACGTTTGCCCTGGGCGACACCCTGGTGACGGGGGCAGGCGCAGGTGTCTACAGCTATTTAAGTGAACTCGAGCGCACCATGTTCTTGGGTGAGCCGAGTGTAGAGCAGCGCAGGTATTTCGAGCACATGCTCAACTTGCAAGAGATCGCTTTCGAGCAGTTGCGCCCGGGTGTGGCGTGCGCGGATGTCGATACAGCTGTTCAGGGTTATTACGAGCGTGAAGGTTTAACCGCTTTCTGGCGGCACCACGTCGGCCACAGTTTGGGGCAGCGGATTCACGAAAGTCCTTTTTTGGACGTTGGCGACAAGACGGTGCTCGAGCCCGGCATGGTTTTGAGCGTAGAGCCGGGGCTCTATGTGCCCGGTTTAGGTGGCTTTCGGCATAGTGACACGGTTTTAAT
>CADCWP010000268.1:15194-22142 GCA_902806425.1 uncultured Truepera sp. | reverse complement strand
TCCCTGCGGGGTCGCCGATGTCCGAGCCGGTGGCCCGCAGCTTCTCGACGAGGTACTTGGGCACACCCGACGAGCCGTGCATGACCAGCGGAATGTCGATGCGCCGGCTTATTTCCTCGATCCGCGCGTGGTCGATGTATGGCCGCCCCTTGCCCTTATACGCGCCGTGCGAGGTGCCGATGGCGACCGCCAGGTAGTCGATGCCTGTTTCGGAAACGAAGCGCTCAGCCTCGTCGGGATCGGTCAAGAAGGCGTCCTGTTCGGAGACGTTGATATCTTCCTCGATGCCGCCGAGCCGTCCGAGTTCGGCCTCGACCGAAACCCCTACGGCGTGGGCCGCTTCAACACACTTCAGGGTCTCGGCAATGTTCTCCTCGAGCGGGTGATGCGAAGCGTCGATCATTACGCTCGTAAAGCCGGCCCGCAGCGCCTGCAAGACCATCTTGTAGTCCGCACCGTGGTCTAGGTGCAGCGCAACCGGGACCGACACACGGCCCGCCATGTCGCGCACCAGGTTGGACAGGTTTTCCATCCCCGCGTATTTGCGGGCCCCATCGGAGACCTGGATAAAGACCGGCGCGCGCATCTTTTCAGCAGTCTCCAGAATGGCCTGGGTCGTCTCGAGGTTGTTGGTATTAAAGCTGGGAACCAAGTAGCCGCCGCTTTTAGCCTTGTCTAAAATTTCTTTACCGATGACCAGAGGCATAGATCTCCTTGTGAAGTGCTGCCAAGTTCTCTTTAACCGGATTCTGATTATAGAGGGCGCTGCCCACGACGACAACGTCCGCGCCCGCCTGATGGATCATGGCGATGTTGTTCGCCTTGACGCCACCGTCGATTTCTAAAAGACAGCTTGGGTTTAGGGCGTCGCGCAGCTCGCGGAGTTTCTGGAGCCGCGCCGTCGTGCCGGGAACGTACGACTGACCGCCGAAACCGGGGTTGACGCTCATCAGTAAGGCCATGTCTACATCTTCAAGCATGGGCTCGAGCGCGCTGAGCGGGGTTCCGGGATTCAGGACCAGCCCCGGCTTTTTACCGAGTTCTCGGATGAGCTGCACCGCGCGGTGCGGGTGCCGCGTCGCCTCGACGTGGACGGTGAGGTAGTCCGCCCCGGCCTCCGCGAAAGCCTCCACGTAGCGCTCCGGTTCCTCGACCATGAGGTGAACGTCTAGCTCCAAGGTCGTCGCCCGCCGCACCGCCGCTACGATGCTCGGGCCGAAGGAGATGTTCGGCACAAAGGTTCCGTCCATGATGTCTAGGTGAATGAGGTCGACGCCCGCCGCCTCGGCCTCCTCGACCTGCGCGCCCAACCGGCCGAAGTCGGCGGTCAGGATCGACGGAGCGATCTTTAGGTCAGCCATAGCGTCTTGTACCTTTGGGTCATGCTTTCCTTCCCGATGCGTGTAGCGGTCACGGCTTCTAGGGGCGTCGGCTTGGAGCCTAGTAGTCGAGGTCGCTGATTGTCCTGAGCTTGTCAAGGTGATGGTGTGACTCGACAAAACGCAGCGTGCGCGTCTGCCCGCGAATGACCAGGCTGTGCGTCACCGCGCCGCTCGAGTTATAACGCACCCCGCGCAGCATGGGGCCGTCGGTGATGCCGGTGGCGGCGAAGTGGGTCTGATCGGACGAGCAGAGTTCCTCAAGGCGGTACACCCGGCTCAGGTCGAAGCCCCCCGCCAGCACGTTCGCCTTTTCGTCCTCCTTTTGTGGGTCGAGGCGCATCAGCATGTTGCCGCCTAAAGCCTGCACCGCTGCCGCCGTGATGATGCCTTCGGGTGTGCCGCCGGTTCCCATCATCACGTCGACCCCGGTGTCCGGAAGCGCCGCCGAGATGCCGCCCGCAACGTCGCCCTCGGGCTGCACCGTCACCCGCGCCCCGGCACTCCTGATGTCGTCGATAAGCCCATCGTGACGCGGCTTGCCGAGGACGAAGACGGTCAGCTGGCTTAGCTTTTTGCGGAGCGCGTAGGCGATCTCTTGCAAGTTGTCTGCGACCGAAGCCCCCAAGTCGATGGCGTCTTTTGCAGGCGCGCCGACGACGATCTTGGCGGCGTAAAAGCCCGCGCCGGTGTCGAGCATGGTGCCTTTGGGAGCGGCGGCCACGACCGCTATGGCGCCGGGTCGTCCGAGAGCCAAGAGGCTCGTTCCCTCGACCGGGTCGATGGCGAGGTCGACCTCGGGGCCGGGGGGCGTCCCGACGCGCTCGCCGGAGTAGAGCATCGGCGCTTCGTCCTTTTCGCCCTCGCCGATCACGACCTCGGCGTCCATCGGGATGCTGTTGAGAACTAAGCGCATCGCTTCGACGGCGGCCCCGTCACCGGCGTTTTTGTCGCCCCGTCCAACCCACTGCGCGGACTTAAGGGCGGCGGCCTCGGTCGCGCGAAGCAGCTCGAGCGCCAAATTCCGCGTCGGCGGTCTGGGAGTTGTCATAACCCAACACTATACACTCAAAAACATAATTGCCATCAGGCGGGCATCTATGTACAATAAGGGCAACCTTATGAAAGAGATGCCCAAGTTCCCCAACCCCACCGCGCTCAGCGTCTTTCTCGCCGTGATCGAAGAGGGCGGCGTGGGCAACGCTGCGCTTTCGCTGGGCGTAACGCAACCCGCGGTCAGCCAACATCTGCGAGCCTTGGAAGCCCATGTAGGTCAGGCCCTATTTGAAAAACAGGGACGCAAACTTGCGCTGACCCAGATCGGTTCGGCGCTCATCCCCGAAGCGCGGCGAGCGGTGCAGGCGCTGACACGTTTTCACCGGACGGCGGAGGCCCTGGACCGGATGGAGCAGGGCTGGATCGAGGCGGGGGCGTCGTCTACCGCAGCTACGTACGTCCTGCCCCGATTTTTGATGGAGTATCAGCGCCACTATCCGAAAATCAAGATCAACGTCACCAGCGGCTCCTCGGAAAGCGTGACCAAACGGCTTCTAGCGGGCGAGTTGGAGTTCGCTATCGTCGAGGGCGTCGAGCACTTCGAGGGCTATCACCGCAAGCTCTTTTACGAGGACGAACTCGTGATCATCGTGCCGACCGACCATCCCTGGGCCGCCTTTGAGGAGGTGCCGCCCGAATGGTTGACCGAGTGCCCGCTGATCATGCGGCAGCCGGGGTCGGTGACCTGGCGGGTCGTCGAGCGGATGTTCGAGCAGCTTGGGCTCGAGCTCAACCCCATCATCTACAGCGACAACAACGAGGTCACCAAACGGCTCGTTTTAGAGGGCGCGGGCGTCGGTATCGTCTCCAACGTCGTGGTGCGAATCAACGTGCGGGTCGGCAATCTTAAAGTTATTCGCGTCAAACTCGACGAGGGCGAGCTGCGGCGCATCTTCTGGCTCATCTACCCCAAGCAGGTCAGCAACCCGGCGGCAGCGGCGCTGATCGAGCAGCTGCTGTCGTAGCGAGCGGGTGTCGTCGCCTAGGGGGAGGTGCCGACGGCTCACCTTCAAAAGTGACCGTTGGGTACTTTAGACAGAGGGATTGATTAAGTCACTGCCCATGGTGACATCGTCATCGATAAACGCCTGAAACGCTTCGAGCCGACTCTCACCGAGTATTGCTTCAGTAGCGTCCTCACTTCCGCCTATGTAGGTACTGGGTAGATCGATGTGACTCATGACGAGCCAAGCGCGGTCATCGGGCCACCACATGTTGGCTGAGTATGGCAAGCCTGGAAAATCGTAGAAGGATTCTGTAGCGACCTCAATAGGCCCGGTGAAGAGCCTACAACCCAATCCGTTGATGTTTGTCAACGGTGCCGCTTGCATCCAGGGCTTGTTGTCAAATCCGTGACCTTCCCACACGGCAAACCAACAAACCTCGGGCGTAGACGTGAATTGGCGGAGGATGGTGGCGAGAATGGCCGCTATGTCCGGGGATAGATTACCCTCTGAGGGGATACGATTCCAGGGCGCATCGGCGGTGGTCGGTCGTACCGCCCGGAAATCGACTTTGGCAACATTCGGCCACTGCATTAGGCGATGGACTGTTGTGCCGTTCGCTTCAGCGACTGTTCGCCAACGGACGGGTCGCTGACCGGTGGCGTCCTCTTTCTTTGCCGGGTGAAGAACGCGAACATAGGCAGCAAAAAGGTCGGGGAAATGATGGGCAAGCGTGCTGAAGTCGCCATAGTCGTCCGGCGGTGTGCTCAGCCAAGTGCTTGCCTCAGCCGTTTCGGGAATCTTGAAGGGTTTTGTCATTATATACATTCTAATTTTGGGCTTTGTATAGAGCCTAGATTAGGTATACGCCTATCTGGATTCCCCACCAGATGATACCTGCTGTATCTGCCGGAGCAGCTTAAACTGCCCCTATGAAAGTCTCTGCACCACCCAAAATGCTCGACGCATTTGTCGGCAACACACCGGTCATCAAGCTCAGCAAGGTCGTCACCCCGGATATGGCCGAGGTGTGGGTCAAGTTGGAGGGCCAGAACCCGGCGGGCAGCATCAAAGACCGCACCGCCTTGGGCATGATCTTAGATGCCGAGGAACGCGGCGTCCTGACCCCCGGCAGCGGTCAGGTCATCGTCGAGCCGACGAGCGGAAATACTGGCATCGGCTTAGCGTTTATCGCGGCGATTCGCGGCTACCGCTGCGTGATCGTCCTGCCCGACACCATGAGCGACGAGCGCAAACGCACGCTCGCAGCCTACGGGGCCGAACTTGTCTTTACTCCCGGCAAATTGCGGATGCAGGGGGCCATCCCCAAGGCGCAGGAGATCGCTGAGACCACAGGCGCGTGGATGCCCAACCAATTTGAGAACCCGGCCAACCCGCGCCATCATTACCGCACCACCGGCCCCGAATTTTGGCGGCAGCTGCAAGGCCGCATCGACGCCTTTGTCTGGGCGTCGGGGACGGGCGGCAGTATCAGCGGGGTCGGGCGCTTTTTCAGGGAGCAAAACCCGGCCATCAAGGTTTACGCGGTCGAACCGGGGCGCAGCGCGGTCATTAACGGTCACGAGCGCGGCCAGCACAAGTTTCAGGGCATGGGGCCGGGATTTATTCCGGGCAACTTAGACGTTGACCTGCTCGACGGGGCCATCATGGCCTGGGAAGAGGACGCGTTTCCGCTGGTGAGACGTCTCGCCCGTGAAGAGGGCATATTTGTCGGGATGAGCAGCGGGGCGACGATTTGGGCGGCTCTAGAAAAAGCCCGAGACCTCGGCCCCGGCAAGGTCGTCGTGTGCATCGCGGCGGACAGTGCGGCGCGGTATATGAGTACGGAGCTGTTCGAGGACAGCTAACGCTCGCCTCTTCTTCAGATTGACATGTGCGAGGGGAGTCCATGGAGCACGCTTAGAGCTATGTTTTTTACAAAGATGAGTTGCTCGGACGACCGACGCGGAGAGAGCATCATGCCCCGATCAGGGATAGCTGAGAGGGGCTTCGGTTGAGCGTATAGATGGCGCATGATCGTGGCCTCAAGTCGTGCTAGAAGCCGAGGGTCGGTGTCAAAGCGCGCAGCAAATATCTGAAATGTAGACATCTGGACATAGGCCGCGTGCTGCAACTCCTCCCTTCGGAGGTCAAACTCTTGCTGCTTTGCTAGGGTTCTCTCTTTTGTCCAAAACCCGTGCCAAATCTCCTTACGATTGCCCCGCCGCATCTCGTCCATATCAAAAAGCGTATAGATACCGTTTTGGTGGTTTCGAGCGTGTTCACCAAAGCGTCTATAGAGTGGGCGGCGCGTGATGCCAGCTAGATAAACGATGTAGCCACCGTGCACATAGGGTACTGTCCAGAGGTAGACCCCGGCAAAATCTGGAAGTCTGGCCCGCTGTTCTTTCGTTAGCGGCCAATCGAACGGCCCTTCCCAGATGACTTCCAACCCGTTCATCAACAATAAAGTGTATCCGCAAGTAGGCGCGTATGGCAGGATGTCGCGCGGTTTCACGCCGCGTCAACTCCGTCTACACCCGTTTGACACACCCTGACGCAGCGCGTACCATACTTCTACTTAGTCCGAGTTTTTCACTCGGGTTTAACGGAGTCCGATGCCTCAGCTGCACACCCAAAATCTCTCGCTCGGTTACGAGCAGATTATCGTCTCCGACTTGTCGCTTACGATTCCCGCAGGTAAGATCACGGCGCTCGTCGGGGCCAACGGTTCGGGCAAATCAACCATCCTCAAGGCGCTCGCGCGCGTTCTCAAACCGAGAGCCGGTGCTGCCTACCTAGATGGCAAAGCCATCCACCGCCTATCGACCAAACAGGTCGCCAAACAGCTCGCTATCTTGCCGCAGAATCCCGACGCGCCCGAAGGGCTCACGGTGCGCGAACTTGTCTCATATGGGCGGTTTCCGCATCAACGTGGTTTGGGCGGCCTTAACGCGGAGGATCACGAGGCCATCCGGCAAGCGCTTTTTTTAACCGGCATGACGGTCTTTTCGGAGCGCCCAGTCGGTAACCTTTCGGGCGGGCAGCGGCAACGGGCGTGGATTGCAATGGCCCTAGCGCAAGGTACCGAGGTCTTGCTGCTAGACGAACCCACAACCTTTCTCGATATGGCGCACCAGCTCGAGGTCTTGCAGCTTTTAGACCGGCTCAACCGCGAGGAGGGACGCACGGTCGTCATGGTCGTTCACGACCTCAACCACGCCAGCCGCTACGCGCACCACATGGTCGCCATCGCGCAGGGCGAGGTTGCGGTCGCCGGAACACCCGCCGAGGTGATGACGCCGGAGACCTTGCGGCGCGTTTTCGCCATCGAAGCCGACATCGTGGCCGACCCGCGCAGCGGTGTGCCGCTCTGCATCCCCTACGGCCTCCGGCCCCGCGACAACCAGAGCATCGGCCTCTAAAAGCGTTAGGTTCATCACGGTGACGACGTGCCCTGACGCGCAGCTCTGCTCGCTCGTCTCGAAGCGTAGCGGTGAAAGCCCCGTCGGTTCGGCCTCGTATTATCAGGCCCTGCTGGTTTTGGAAGTGCCTACGCCTTGGCCGCC
>CADCWP010000268.1:3905-15184 GCA_902806425.1 uncultured Truepera sp. | reverse complement strand
GCCGCGCAACGCGTTGGGGGCCCCGCACCTGGCCTCGGACGTGCAGGGGGTGATGGCTGACTTTGGCCGCTCTAGCGTGCCGTGCTCGGTTTTAGCCGTTCAGCCCGACCCGGCCTACAGCCGTCCCGGTGTGGTGCGCGCCCTTTATTTTCGCCGTCCGGAGGGACCCTTCGCCGAGTTCGAACGGCTCGAGTTCGTCGTCCCGCAAGGTCGGCTCGCCGGACTTTTGGACGCTCTTTTACTCAAGCAAGACCCCTCCGCCTTCACCCCTGTTCGAGGCGCTCATCGTGACCTGCTCGTCTGCACCCACGAAAGCCGCGACGTCTGCTGCGGCCGCTTCGGTGAGGCGGCGTACCGGGCGCTCCGCTTCGAGCACCCGCGCGCGGGTGTGCGGGTCTGGCGGGGGTCGCATATCGGCGGGCACAAGTTCGCGCCGACGCTTATCGACCTGCCGAGCGGGCGCTTTTGGGGACACCTGGAGCCGCACGCCTACCCCGGCATCGTCGACGAAACCCTCGACCTCGCCGAACTGGACACCTTTTACCGAGGCTGGAGCGGCTTGGGAAAACGTGAGCAGGTCGCCGAGCGCGCCGCTTTCGAGCGGGAGGGCTGGAGTTGGACGAAGGCGCGCAAGACGGGCCGAGTCGTCGCGGCGGCGCCGGAGCGCGACGAGGTGACGGTGCAGATCCACTTCATCCGTGCGGACGGCTCTAGCGGTACCTATGAGGCCGTCGTCGTCTGCACGGGTACGGTGGAAACGCTCGCCAGCTCCGGCGACGCGGCGCGCGTCACGGTCAAACAGTACGCGGTCACGCGGCTAAGGCTTTTTTAGCTTTTTAAGCCTCGGCCCCGCCGCCGAAGTCCGTCATCCCGATCTGTTCGACCACTGCTTCCGCAACCCAGATGGGCGCGCCGACGCGCACCGCCAGCGCCAGCGCGTCCGAGGGGCGGGCGTCCAGTTCCAACTCGATGCCGCGGTTGTCCAGAACCACCTTGGCGTAGAAGGTGCCGCCCTCGGCGGTGGTGAGGAGTTCAGTGACCTCGACCCGGTTGAGCGACGCGCCGAGCAGCTCGAGGCCGGAGAGCATCAGGTCGTGCGCGAGAGGCCGCGCCAGCTTTTCCTGGGCGCGTCCGGCCAAGATCGACATCGCCTCGAGGTGCCCAATCGTGATCGGCACGAACTCGCCCGCCTGCGTCTTTAGGAGCAAGATAAAAAATTCCCCACTCCCGGCCACCGCCACATCTTCTAAAACCGCCTCGACCATCCCGTCCATAGCCTCAGCTTACCTGCCCAGGCGGATAAGAGCTACGGTGTGGGTTATGACAGGTCGGTCACGCGCTTGTAAAACCTCCTTCAAAAGCTCGGCGGTGAGGGCGTAAAGGTTGAGGCCCGCGCGCACCTGTTGGGGTAGAGTAAGGCCGGTCAAGCCGTAAACGTCGTGGAGAAGCCCCAACCAGCGCGTCCCGGCGAAGGCGCTTTGCAAGTCGGTCAAAAAAGCGTTGTCGTTGCTAAAGAGCAGCCCACGCTGCACCCGCACCGTCTTCGCAAGCCCCCACGACAGACCGAACTGCGCGTTCAGCAGCTTTCCTACACTTCCGGATTGCAAACCTGCCAGACCTTTATGCGCCTCCTCCGACCACGAGGCGAGCTGCGTGCTCGCCCAGCGGTCTGCTTTTTCTTGCAGCTCCGGCGTCCATACGAAGGCTCTCGCTCGAGCCACCAGCGCTTCAGCCGCTCCCTCACGGTCAAGCAGCACCCGCGCGTCACGAAGCCCCAAGACGACCTCGACCGCCTGTTCGGGCTCGGTAAACCACGCTTCGGAGGTTTCAGGGTCAGCATCGGTGACGTTGACGAGCTTGTCCTGCCAGAGGTGGCTTCTTACTTCCGGTAGTGGCGAAGGGGTGAGCCGGAGTATGTCCACATCGCTGTACGGTCCGGCGTCTCCTCGAGCGTAAGAACCTACCAGCAGAACGGCCTGCACCTGCGGCGCGTCAAAGCGTGCGGACAAACCTCGGAGCTGCGCGGCGCTCAACATCCCGCCACCCTAGCACCGACTCAGATAGAAGCCGCGGGTTGCTAGACTGTCCTTATGTCCGAGTTCGAGCCAGTTATCGGCTTAGAGGTTCACTTAGCCCTCAGCACCAAGAGCAAGATGTTTTGCGGCTGCCCCGCCGAAACCTTCGGGAGCGCCCCCAACACCCACACCTGCCCGGTCTGTTTGGGGCTCCCCGGCAGCCTGCCGACGATCAACCGGGCAGCCTTCGACAAGGCGCTGATGTTCGCGCTCGCGCTTGGGTGTAGCGTGCCGGAGCGCACCCAGTTTCACCGGAAAAACTATTTTTACCCCGACGCGCCCAAAAATTACCAGATCAGCCAGTACGACCATCCGGTCGGTGAACACGGTTTTATTGAACTCGGCGGACGGCGCGTCGGCGTCACCCGGTGTCACGTAGAGGAGGACGCCGGACGCTCGCAGCACCCGCTTTACGCGCCCTACAGCTTGGTCGATCTGAACCGCGCCGGTGCACCCCTCCTCGAGATGGTCACCGAACCCGACCTCCGCACGCCCGAAGAGGCGCGTGAATTTCTAAATAAAGTTCGCGCTATCGCCCGCGCCTTAGGCGTCTCCGACGCCAACCCCGAGGAGGGCAAGCTGCGCGCCGATGTAAACGTCTCGGTGCGGCGTCCGGGCGCGCCGTTCGGCACCAAGGTCGAGGTCAAAAACCTCAACTCGTTTCGCAGCGTGCAGCGGGCCTTGGAGTTCGAGATCAAACGCCAGAGCCGGATTTTAGCCGATAGCGGCAGCGTCCGGCAGGACACCCTCGGTTGGGACGAGGGCGGGCAGAAGACGTACCTGATGCGGACCAAAGAGGGCGAGGCCGACTACCGCTACTTTCCCGACCCCGACCTGCCACCCGTGCGGATAGATGCGGCCTGGTTGGAGCGCCTCAGGGCCGACACGCCCGAGTTGCCGGACGCGAAAGAGGCGCGTTACGTAGGTCTTGGCGTGCGCGCCGACACCGCCGCGCTGTTAGCGTATGACACCGAGTTGTCGAGCTTTTTTGACCGTACCCTGAAGACCTCCGGGGGTAACGCCCAAGCCGTCGCCAACTGGCTCGGAGGTGACGTGACGGGGTATCTGAATGCGAATGGGCTGACTCTGGAAACGTCTAAACTCACGCCGGAACATCTGGCGCGGTTGGTCGATCTGGTCGAAAGGGGCACGATCTCCGGCAAGGTCGCCAAAGAGCTGCTGCCCGACGTAATCGGTGGGGCGAGTCCGGAAGCGTTGGTTAGGGTGCGGGGGCTCGAGCAGGTCACGGACGCGTCGGCCTTGGGGAGCGTCGTCGACGCGGTACTCGCTGAAAACCCGAAACTGGTAGACGAGGCCAAAGCTAACCCAAAAGCCGTCAACGCGCTTCTGGGCCGGGTGATAAAAAGCACGGGCGGCAAGGCCAAACCTGAGCTGGTGCGCGAACTCATCGTGCAAAAGCTGGGATGAGTTCGTGACCTATGATTTCCCTACGGGTTCGGGGTACAAGCCCCATCCGGTTAAGATGGCGCCATGAAGCTCACCGCCGTCTTTGCCCACCCCGACGATGAACTCGGGTGTATCGGTACGCTCGCCAAACACGCCGCCCGCGGCGGCGACGTTACGCTCGTTTGGACCACCCACGGCGAATTGGCGAGTCAGTTCGGCGACGCCGGGGACAAAGAGGTCCGGCGCGTACGGCAGGAGCACGGTGCCTGGGTTGCTAAACAAATTGGGGCCAGCTACCATTTTTTCGACATGGGCGACTCGCGCATGACCGGGGGGCGCAGCGAGGGTCTGGCGCTCGCCCGCCTGTACGCGCAGCTTAAGCCCGACGTGGTGATCGGCTGGAGCGACGACCACGCACATCCCGACCACCGCATGAGCGCCAAGATCGCCTTTGACGCGATTACCCTGGCGCGAATTCCTAAAATCATCAACGAAGAGTTGGACACGAGGTTAAAGCCTCACCGCAAACCCGTGCGCTTTTATCAGTATCCGTCGGCGGGCTCCGCTTACCCCACGGTTCACGTCGACGTCTCCGACCAGTTGGGGGTGATCGAACGGGTGTTCGCCTTTTACCGCGACTTTTACGGGTGGGACGTGCCACCGGACGGGTTTACGCGCGGCCTGGCGGCGCGTGGCGTCGAGTCGGGCGTGGAATTCGCCGAGGCGTTTCAGCTGCGGAGGCGCTTTGTCCCGGCCCGCGAGGGGCTGCCCTGACCGGGTTGGGGCGGTGAAACGTCCAGCGTTAGCAGCCCCCGACTTACCGTGCCAAAAATGCGGCTCCGGGCGTAACATCGTTTACCTTGCCGCCGGGAAGCGTTGCACACGGCGTTCTCACGCTGCCTCGTCATGATAAAGGTCATGGTCTCTTGCCCGCCCGCGCAGGGCTTGTTAAAATGCTACGGTTTGACGTTCGGCGGACCTCGCCGGGACGACGAAACGGAACCCCGAACGAACATCGCCGTGAAAACGGTCGTAAAGAGGACCCTGTGAAACGACCCGTACTCTTTCTAGCCCTGTGCCTCCTGCCGCTGAGCGCGGCGCAGGAGATCGCCGACCGCTCGACCCCCGAGCTGCTCCGTATCGGCAGGGCGCTCTACGCGCAGGGGGAGTGCTTTTCGTCGCGCTACCTATTTCAGCAGGTTTTAGAGCGTGAACCCGAAAACGTGGCGGCTCGCTCTGGTAAGGGGCAGGCACTCGTCTGTGAAAGGTCGTTCGATGAGGGCATCAGCGCGCTCGAAGAGGTGACGCGGCGGGTCCCGGAGCAAGGTGAAGCGTTTGTACGGTTGGCGAACGCCTATTTGGAGCAGTATGGCAGCGACCCCGAAACCTATGAGGGTCGGCTTCAGGATGCCCTTGGCGCTTTGGAGCAAGCCGAGGCTAAGGACGCCAGCAGCGCCGCCGTATCCAACCTGCGCGGCGTCGTCCTCTACCGGCAGGGTGATCTAGAGGCGGCCCGCGACGCGCTCTTAAGGGCGACGGAACAAAAAGGCGACGCCGCAAAATACCACCGCGATTTGGGTTTGGTCTATCTCGAACTTAAAAACACACAGGCCGCGGTTGAGACGCTGCGCCGCGCTGTGTCTTTAGAGCCTGATAGTGCTCTCGCCCGCAATCAGCTCGGCTCGGCGTATCTGCTTCAGGGACGTTGCGAAGACGCCGTCTTTGAACTCGGTCAGGCTGTTGATCTCGCCCCTAACGAGGCCGCCGTAAACCTTAACCTCGGCATCGCTCACTTTAACTGTGAAAATTTCGAGGCGGCTAAGCCTTACTTTGAAAAGGTCGTCGCCCTCGAGCCCACCGCCTTCGCTCCGGCGTATACTTATCTGGCGCGCATCGACCTCGAGGCGCGTGACTTCGACGCGGCGGTAACGCAAGCCACCAAAGGTGCGCTCCTGCGCCCGCCCAACGCCGAAGCCTACTTCTGGCTTGGTCAGGCCTACATTGCCCGCGGCGGTACCGCGAGCGACGGGCTGCCGGACAGCGACAAAGCGCGTGATGCCTTCGAGCGAGCGCTCGAGTTAGACGCCAGCTATAGGCCCGCTCGAGAGGCGCTTGAAGCCAGCCCCTAAACCGGGTTTTCAGGGTGTGTGGGCAGCAGCGGGATGTCTGCTTACAAAAGGGCTCTTGTAACCAAATCTTTAACTCAACGTCCCGCCTTGGAGGAGTATGTCGTACCTGGGAATGAAGCAACTTTTAGAGGCCGGGGTTCACTTCGGTCACGAAACCAAACGCTGGAACCCGAAGTTCAAGCGTTACATCTTCGCTGAACGCAACGGCATCTTTATTATCGATCTGCAAAAGACGCTGGTCGAGTCTGACAAAGCGTTTGAATACCTTAAGGACACCGCCGCGCGCGGCGGCACGATCCTTTTCGTCGGGACTAAAAAGCAGGCACAGGAGATTTTGGCCGCTGAGGCGCGCCGCTGCGGGATGCCGTATCTCAACGAGCGCTGGCTCGGCGGCACGCTGACAAACTTCAAGACCATCCGTACCCGCGTCGAGCGCCTTAAACAGCTCCAAGCCATGTTCGACGACGAATCGATTCTTCGCTACGGCAAAAAAGAGCAGATTGATCTCGGCAAAGAGCTTCAGCGCCTTCAGCGCTACCTGGGCGGCATCAAGGAGATGACCCGTCTGCCGGACGTGCTTTTCGTTATCGACCCGACCAAAGAAGCGATTGCCGTCCGTGAGGCGAACAAGCTCGGCATCCCGGTCGTCGCTTTGGCCGACACCGACTCCGACCCGGACGTTCTCGACTACATCGTCCCCGGTAACGACGACGCCATCCGTTCGATACAACTCGTCGCGTCGCGTTTAGCCGATACCATCGTCGAGGTGCGTGGCGGCGCGGTTGCGGTAGAGGGCGATTCCGAAGCCGCGGAGGAGACCCGCCCGTCTATGCCGACCCCCCTGTCGTCGTCCGAGCGCCTTATCACCGAGGCCGCGCAGCGCGGCCAAACCGACGACCCCACCGCTTAAACCGAACGGGAGTTACGGGGGCGTTAGAAACGCCCTTGCTGGCGGGGCCTCCGGGTCTCGCCTGTGCGCTGCCGACCCGATAAGCTATACCGGGCGCAGCAACGAAAGGAACCCAAGCTGATGGCTGTTACGACAGACGATATTAAAAAGCTCCGCGCCATGACCGGCGCGGGCATGATGGACGTTAAAAAGACCTTGGACGAGACGGACGGCGACATTGAGCGCGCCGCCGCGCTTTTGCGCGAACGTGGCGTCGCCAAAGCCGCTAAAAAAGCCGACCGTGAAGCCCGTGAAGGGTTTGTGGGTTCGTACATTCACCATAACGGCAAGATCGCTACCTTGGTCGAACTCAACTGCGAAACCGACTTTGTCGCCCGCAACAGTCAGTTCCAGGCGCTCGCCCGCGACCTAGCCATCCACACCGCGATGGCGAACCCGACCTATAAGGGCCGTGACGACGTACCCGCCGAGGTCGCCGAGGCCGAGCGCACCGTGCTCGCCGAGCAGGCCAAACAGGAGGGCAAACCCGAAAACGTCGTCGCCAAAATGGTCGAGGGCCGCCTGAACAAGTTTTACGAGGAGGTCTGCTTGCTCGAGCAGCCCTTTATCAAAGATGACAAAAAGACCGTTGAGCAGCTTCTCAAGGAGGCGATCTCCACAATAGGTGAAAACATCCAGGTCGGCTCCTTTTACCGCATCGCCATCGGCGAGTAACGCGGCGAATGCGGGTTCTTTTAAAGCTTTCCGGTGAGTTTCTGGCGGGGCCGGGTGGCGTCGGGGTCTCTTCCGACGCCACCTACACGCTCGCACAGGAGATCGTGGCGGCGCACGGCCGGGGCGCGCAGCTCGCGGTCGTCGTTGGCGCGGGCAACTTCTGGCGCGGGGCGCAGCAGGGTGGTGGGATGGACCCGGCGACAGCGGACTACGTCGGCATGATCGCCACAGTGATGAACGCAGTAGCGCTGCAAGACGCGCTAGAGCAGCAGGGTGTCGACACCCGCGTGCAGTCGGCTATCAACATTCAGGAGGTCGCTGAACCGTACATCCGCCGCCGCGCCCTGCGGCACCTCGAGAAGGGTCGGGTGGTGATCTTCGGCGGCGGCACCGGCAACCCGTTTTTTACGACCGATACCGCCGCCGCCCTGCGCGCTTTAGAGATCGACGCCGACTTGGTGCTGATGGCTAAAAGTAAGATCGACGGTGTCTACTCGGACGATCCGCGTCAGAACCCCTCAGCGACCAAGTATGAGACGCTCAGCTATCTCGATGTCTTAAATCAAGGTCTCAAAGTTATGGACGCGACCGCCATCAGCCTCTGCATGGGTAAGGAGATGCCCATCGCGGTTTTTGATATCTTTACTCAGGGGAACCTAGAGCGCCTCTTGGCGGGCGAACACGTCGGTACCCGCATCAGCTCGGCGGGAAGCCACGCGGCGCACCCGAACGTTAGGGGAGAACTATGAGCGAAGTAGGCAGCGTCACCTCGGATACCCGGGCGCGGATGGAGCGGACGCTCGAGGCTTTTGAAAACAATGTCGGCATGGTCCGGACGGGCCGCGCCAACCCGGCCATATTAAACCGTATCTACGTGGACTATTACGGCGCGAGCACGCCGCTAAATCAGCTGGCGACGGTTTCAAGTCCCGACGCGCGCACGCTGCTCATCACGCCGTTCGACAAAAGTGCCGTCAAAAACATCGAAAAAGCTATACGTGAGAGCGACCTAGGTTTTAACCCGAACAACCGTGGCGATAACATCTTTATCAGCGTTCCGGCGCTTAACGACGAGCGCCGCCGCGCGCTCGTCAAACAGGTCAGAAACATGGCCGAGGAGGCCAAGGTGGCCCTTCGCAACGCCCGCCGCGACGCCAACGACGAACTCAAGGAATTCCGAAAAGAAAACCTTTTGACCGACGACGACGTGCGGCAAGGTGAAAACGAGGTGCAAAAGCTGACTGACACCTTTGTCAGCACTGTCGACAAACGCGTTAGGAGTAAAGAAGAGGACATCATGGCGGTGTGAGGCTACGTTCGGCACCGCTTATCACTTGGGCGCACGGGCGCGGGTAGTTGGGTCATACTAAGCACCGTGCGCCCGCCTTATACTCGGATTGTCTCCGGCCTGCTGGCCTTTCTGGCAGCGGTCCTTATCATGTGGGTAGGGCTGCCGCTGCTCGCGCCGACGTATCTCTTTATCGTTTTGGTCGCGCTGCGCGAATACGCCGTGCTGATGAACCTGCGCGGCATTCCCATTCGCCGCCGCAGCCTCTACGTCGCGGCGGTGCTCACCCTGCCAGCGTCCCTACCGGTGACGTATACAGGCATCTTCGATATGCAGCCGCTCTTCGACGGGGTGAGCTGGCGCGAGGCGCTCTTGGGGATGCTGGCGCTCTACCTAATTGGCCTCGAGGTCGTGCATCCGAACGACCGCTCCGTCGAGAGCGTGATCTACAGCCTTTTCGGCTACCTCTACATCCCGTGGCTTTCAGGTTACGCCATCACGCTCCGCTACACACCGGACGGGGTCTTGGGGCTTTGGTACTTGGTGCTGCCGATTCTGGCGATTATCGCCTCGGACGTGGGCGCGTATGTCATCGGCAAGCTTTTCGGCAAGCGCAAGCTCGCGCCGCAGGTGAGCCCAAATAAGACGCTCGAGGGTGCGTTCGGCGGCCTCGGCTTGGCCGTTCTCATCGTGTCGCTGACCACCTACGGGCTGGAACTCGTGTACGGGTTGCAGGTCGATGTCTATGACACCCTGCTCTTCAGCGTGCTGGTCTCGAGCGCGGCTCAGCTTGGTGACCTGTTCGAGTCCCTTATCAAACGCTGGGCCGGGGTCAAGGACGCGGGATTTTTTCTGCCCGGACACGGCGGCGCTTTGGACCGCATCGACGGGATGCTCTTTGCAGTGCCGGTGACGTATTACTTCGTGACGTTTGTGATCTTGCGCTAGTTAGCTACGCCCCAAAGGGAGAGCATTCCGGGAATGTCCAGGGGTGTATGAGCCTCTGCGTCGGCAGGAGAGGACGTTTCAGGTGCGTCGAGGCTCAGCCAGATCGTACGCATTCCGAGCGCTTTAGCGCCCGCACTATCTTTTGTCGGCGAGTCGCCGATCATTACGATCTGATCGGCGGGCAAGCCCCAAGCGTCCAATACCCTCTGAAAGATGTGTGGACTCGGTTTGCGCCAACCGCAGCTGGTTGAGGTAACGAGCAGGTCAAAAACTTCCCTTACACCGAGATGCTCGAGTGTTTTCTCCACCAATAGGTGAGAGCGCGTGTTTGACACAAGTTCGAGTTTGACCCTGCCTGCGAGCCACCAGATGAGCTCACAAATGCCCGGTAACGCTACTGAGCCATGTGCCTCGGGCGTCACAAACGCGTTTTCAATCTCCTCCAAAAGCTCGTTCTCGAGGGTGAGCTTGTGACGTGCAGCGACCTCGCCGATGGCCCAACGCGTCGTATGAATCTGCCGGTAGCTTAGACCTTCTTTGGAGAAATCTCGTCTCACGGCCAAAAGCTCACGCCACAACGCTCCGCTATCACCACGAAAGCCGTGCGAGCGAAAAGCGTTCACCGCAAACCACGCACAAGCTTCCTCAAACTTGTCGTGGTTTGACCAGATCAACGTTCCGCCGACATCGAAAATCACGCCGCGTACCTTCATACTTGCTAGGGTACAAGCTGTACGCTCGAGGCTTCCTCATGTCCGCTATAGCTTGACTTAGCAAGACTAAGGCTTATATCCTTGAGGGATGTCGGTTCAGCACCACGCCACTCTCAACTTAGCCAGCCTGCTTAAACTTGATCCCGAACTCGGGGCTGAGGTCAGCGGTGAGGGCAAGTTTACGCCGAGTACAGAGCTACTCGAGGCGGACGGCTTGCGCGTCGCAGCACCCCTGCACTGGGAGCTGACCGTGCGCGCGACCGGCGGGGACGACTACATCTTGACCGGCAGCGTCTCCGGACCGGCTGTTCAGGAGTGTCGCCGCTGCCTCACCGAGGTCGAAACACCTGTGCGGAGCAGCCTTATCTACCCGATGCTCTACCGCCCGCGTAGGGGTGGTGAGGTGCTCACGCTGCTCGAGGACGATGAGGACGATACGCTCGTCTTCTCACAGCCTGAAGTCGATTTCGCCCCGCTCCTGACTCAGGTTTTTGCGATAGAATCCCCCTTAACGGTGCTCTGCAAGGAGGACTGCCGGGGTTTGTCGTTGGACGGCGTAAACCTCAACGATCATCCGGAGCACGCCCCACCCGCGCAGCCGGGACGCAGCACCCCTTCGCCTTTCGCGTCGCTTAAAGATATCGAGTTGTAGCTCGCCCCAGTTACGGCACCCCAAAGGAGTTTTTCAGTATGGCTAAACACCCCGTCCCCAAGAAACGCACGTCAAGCTCGAGCCGCGATTCGCGCCGCGCCCACGACGCGCTCTCCGCGCCTACCTTGATCGCCTGCTCACAGTGTAAAGAGCTTAAACCCGCGCACATCGTCTGTCCGCACTGCGGCTTTTACGCGGGCCGTCAGGTTTTGGAGATCGAAGCCTAAAGCCCGCTTTAGAGCGCGAACAACCCGGGTTCGCCTTGGCGTAGAGTAAGGCTGCATGACGCAGCCTTTTTTATGCCTACCGAACCTACGGCCTTCAGAATGGACGTGATGGTGTGAGCATCCCCATGCGTTCGGGTATCACCGCCCTCGGCGCGTACGCCCCCGAACGGATCTTAAGCAACGCCGACCTTGAAAAGATGATGGACACCACCTGAG
>CADCWP010000268.1:0-3895 GCA_902806425.1 uncultured Truepera sp. | reverse complement strand
ACGCTTGGATTACAGAGCGTACCGGTATCAAAACGCGGCGTATTGCTGCCGAGGACGAATTCACCTCGCATATGGCGATCAGAAGCGTTGAAGACCTCGTCGCGCGGCACGGTGAAGGCGTACTAGACGGCGTCGATATGGTGATCGTAGCGACGAACACGCCAGACGCACTTTTTCCGGCGACGGCGGCCCTGGTGCAGGATCATTTCAAGCTCCAGTCCGGGGCGTTCGATCTGCTGGCGGCGTGTCCCGGCTGGCTCTACGCGCTCTCGGTAGCCAAAGGTTACGTCGAGTCGGGGATGATGAAAAAAGTTCTCGCTATCGGTGCCGAGGCGCTCAGCAAGATCGTCGACTGGAACGACCGTTCGACGGCGGTGCTTTTCGGTGACGGGGCTGGGGCCGCCATTATAGAGGCGGTACCGGAGCCTTTCGGGTTTCGCTCGTTCGTGCTGGGAACCGACGGCTCGGGGGGCGGCTACCTGAGCCGCAAGGCGGTCGCACCCTGTCTGCCGAACGGCGCGCCTATGTCGGAAAACATCTATATGAACGGGCGCGAAGTCTTTAAGTTCGCGGTGCGGGTGATGGACACGGCGACCCTTCAGGCCGTCCATGGGGCGGGATTGACGGCGGACGACATCGGACTTTTCGTCCCCCACCAGGCCAACTTGCGGATTATCGAGGCGGCTCGTGAGCGCCTGGGGTTGCCCCCGGAACGGGTGATCGTGACGGTCGACCGGTACGGCAACAACTCGACGGCGAGCATTCCGCTGGCCCTCAAACTGGGGCTCGAGTCGGGGCGTGTTCATGACGGCGACCACCTTCTGCTCGTCGCCTTCGGAGCCGGTCTCACCTGGGCGGCGACGGTGCTGACCTGGGGCGGTTTTGGGGTCCGCGCGTGATCGCCGCCCTTTTCCCCGGTCAGAACTCGCAGGTCGTCGGCATGGCTAAAGACTTGTATGGCGGCAGCGGGGCCGCCAGACGCGTTTTAGATGAAGCGGAGGCGGCGTTACCCGGACTTTTAAGCCTCATGTGGCACGGCCCTGAGGACGCACTTAAACGGACGGCCAACCAACAACCCGCTCTCGTAGCGGCGGGGGCAGCGGCGTTCGCGGCGTACCTGGAGGCGGGCGGTGAGCGGCCCGCGTACGCGGCAGGTCACAGTCTGGGCGAGTTCACCGCGCACGTCGCGGCGGGCTCGCTGGGGCTCGCCGACGCCGTGCAGCTCGTGCACAAGCGCGGGCGCTATATGCAGGAGGCCGTGCCCATGGGTCAGGGCGCGATGGCAGCGATTTTGAAAACGAATCGTGAGCACGTCGCGCGCGTCTGTGCGGAGGCCGAGGGCGTCGTTGAAATCGCCAACCTCAACGCGCCGGAGCAGACCGTCATTTCAGGCGAGGCCGAAGCGGTCGCTGCGGCGGGTAAACGGCTTAGGGCGGAAGGCGCGCGGGTCGTCACCCTAAACGTCTCCGCGCCGTTCCACTGTAGTTTGATGCGCCCGGCGGCGGCGGCGCTAGCGGAGGATTTGCGCCGTATACAGTTGGGTACACCGCAGTTTCCGATCCTCTGCAACGTCACGGCGGACGTGCTGAGAGGCGTAGGTGAGGTTCCGAAGCTGTTAGAGCGCCAGGTCACCGCGCCCGTGCGCTGGGCCGAGACCTTAGAGCGGTTATACGCCTTGGGCGTAACCCGGTTTGTCGAGTTTGGTTCCGGGGGCGTCCTGACGGGCCTCGTCAGACGTACCCTCAAAGGGGTGAGCGCCGTAGCCGTAACCGACCCTAAAAGCTTAGAGGAGGCGTTGTGAAGGACCCTAGAACCGTACTCGTAACCGGCTCGAGCCGGGGTCTGGGCCGGGCGATGGCTCTAGAGTTCGGCAGGTTGGGGTACAAGGTGGCGGTGCATTACTCGAGCTCGGAGGGTGCTGCCCGGAGCGTCGTGGACGAGCTCACCACGCAGGGCGCTGAAGCCGACGTGTTTGGGGCCGACGTCTCGCAAGAGGACGCCTGCGTGGGCCTCGTCAAGGCCGTGCAGGCGCGTTTCGGTGGTCTGGACGTGCTCGTCAACAACGCGGGCATTACCAAAGACGGCCTCGCCCTGCGCCTGAAAAGCAGCGACTGGCACACGGTCATGGACACAAACCTGACGAGCGCCTTTTTTCTGTCTAAAACGGCGCTGCGCGGGATGCTCGCCAGCAAGTGGGGGCGCATCGTCAACGTGTCGTCGGTGGTCGCGCTTAACGGCAACCCCGGACAAGCCAACTATGTGGCCTCGAAAGCGGGGCTTATCGGCCTTACCAAAGCGCTCGCGCAGGAGTACGGGGCCAAGGACATCACCGTCAACGCCGTCGCGCCGGGCTTTATCGTGTCGGACATGACAGAGGGCTTGCCGGACGCGCTCAAGCAGGGCTATCTCTCTCGCATCGCTGCGGGCCGCTTTGGCCGCGCGGAAGAGGTTGCGGCGGCGGTGGCGTTTTTAGCGAGCGAAGGCGCGTCGTACGTCAACGGGCAGACGCTCGCGGTCGACGGCGGGATGGTGCTGCATTAGCCTCCACACCGTAGAACCGCGCAGCCAACTCGTTATGTTAGAATCCAAAAGCTTTTAGACCCTACCTGGAGGACCCTTATGGACCGCAGTGAAATCTTAGCCAAAATTAAAGAAGTTGCCGCCGACAAGCTCGACGCTGACCCGAGCGACGTCACCGAAGAAGCCTCGTTCGTCGACGACTTAGGTGCCGACTCGCTCGACGTTGTCGAACTCATCATGGGTTTAGAAGACGAGTTTGGCATCGAGATCAGCGACGAGGAGGCCGAGGGCATCCGCACCGTCGGCGACGCCGTCACCTTTATTTCCGCGCAGAAGTAAGGGGGCGGCTCTACCCTTGTGCCCCGGCCTCTAGGGAGGCCGCGCCGCAATGGGTTACATTGGACAGATGAAACGAGTTGTTATTACCGGCCTCGGCCCCGTGACGCCCATCGGCGTCGGTGCCGAGGCTTTTTTGCAGGGTCAGCAGAAGGGTAAAAACGGCATCCGGCGCATTTCGCGTTTCGACGCGTCTGAACTCTCCGTACAGATCGCCGGTGAGGTCGACGTCGAGATGGCCGACTACATCGACCGCCGCGAGGTCAAACGCTTGGACCGTTTTGTGCAGCTCGCGCTCGTTGGGGCGGCGCTGGCGCTCCAAGACGCCGGTCTCAGCAAGGACGACGTAGCGGGCGAACACACCGGCACCTGTATCGGCAGCGGCATCGGGGGTCTGGATACCTGGGAGGCGCAGTCGAAGGTGCGCTTTGAACGCAGCGCCATGCGGATGAGCCCATTTTTTATCCCCATGATGATCGCCAACATGGCCTCGGGGCAGGTCTCGATGCGCTACGGCCTGCAAGGACCCTCGAGCACCGTCGTCACGGCCTGTGCAACCGGCTCGGGCGCGGTCGGTGACGCCTACCGCACGATTCAGCGCGGCGAGGCCGAGATCATGATCTCAGGCGGCAGCGAGGCGTGCGTGACGCCGATGGGCATCGGTGGTTTCGCGGTGATGAAGGCGCTCTCGACCCGGAACAGTTCGCCGGAGACGGCCTCCCGCCCCTTTACGGCGTCGCGGGACGGCTTCGTCGCCGGTGAGGGGGCAGGCATTCTGGTTTTGGAGGAGTTTGAGCACGCTAAATCCCGCGGCGCGACCCTCTACGCCGAGGTGGTCGGCTACGCGACCGGAGCCGACGCCCACCACATCACCGCCTCGGCCCCGGGTGGCGCGGGAGCCGTGCGCTGCATCAACTGGGCGCTCAAATCGGCAGGCATCCCCGCCGAAAAAATCGGTTATATCAACGCCCACGGGACGAGCACGCCCATCAACGACCTTAACGAGACGCTCGCCTATAAGACTATCTTCGGCGGCGCG
>CADCWP010000267.1 GCA_902806425.1 uncultured Truepera sp. | reverse complement strand
AGGCTACGCTGATAACGGGGATGAGGGGCCATGGTAATCCCACCATCCCCCTTCTCCTGCCCTTAAACTAGATAGCAAACGACGTAATTGCGCTTACGAAAGTTTTGAGAAGGGTTAGAAGGGCATATTGAAGCCGCCTTTATAGCGCGCCTTTTCTGGCAGAAAAAGTGCAGCAGAGTCGGCAGGCACGGGTTTAGAAAAGAGGTAGCCCTGCACGTACTCACAGCCCAAGTCTCGCAGCCGCGTGTACTGCTCATTCGTCTCCACTCCCTCCGCGACCACTTTCATCTTGAGGTTGTGGGCCATATTGATGATGGTCCGCACCAGCTCAGTGCTGTCCTCGCTCTCGAGCATCCTCATGACGAACGAGCGGTCCACCTTGAGGGTGTCGGCGTCGAAGCGTTGGAGATAGGCTAGCGACGAGTAGCCGGTGCCGAAGTCGTCGATGTGCAGCTTTATCCCGAGCTGCCGGAGTGCAGTTAAGGTCTCACTCACCCTCGACGAGTGGTCCATCAAGAGGCCCTCGGTCAGTTCAAGCGTGAGGTGACGCGGTTCCAAACGGAACTCGGTGAGCACACCCGCGACGAAGGACGGGAGGTCTGGCCGGGTGAACTGGCGGCTCGAGAGGTTGACGCTCAGGGTGAGTTCGGGGCTGTAGGGTAACCAGGTTTTGAGCTGAGCGCAAGCTGTCTTTAGGACCCAGCGGTCAATCCCGATGATGAGGCCGCTCTCCTCAGCCAACGGGACGAACTCGCTTGGAGGGACAAGTCCGTGCTCCGGGTGCTGCCAGCGCACAAGCGCCTCGAAGCCCGCGAGCGTGCCACTAGGACTGTGCAGCATAGGCTGGTAGTACACGACCAGCTCCTCCCGCTCGACGGCCACGTGCAGGTCGGATTCGAGCGCCGTGCGTGCCTGGATGTTCTCACGCATGGCGGGCTCGAAGACCACGAAGCGCGACTTACCTAGTGCCTTGGCACGGTACATGGCGATGTCGGCGTCACGCAAGACGTTTTCGGCGCTGTTTCGGTCCGCGTGTCCTGTGACGATGCCAATGCTGGTGGTGCAGTAGAGCGTGTGGTTGCCTACCTGTAGGGGCGCTTGAAACACTTGGACGAGCCGCTCGGCGACCTGGACTGCGTCGGTTATGTCATTAGGGTCCCCGAGCAGTACAGCGAACTCGTCACCCCCCAACCGAGCTACCAGGTCGCCGAGCCGCATGCTGGCTTCAAGGCGTTCCCCGATGGCGACTAGCAGGGCGTCGCCTACCGCGTGGCCGTAGCTGTCGTTGACCGCCTTGAAGCGGTCGAAGTCAAGATAAAGTGCCGCGAAGGGACGGTCCTGCGTCACAAACTGCCTCAACTGCTTCTGAAAGTGCGCCCGATTGGGCAGACTTGTTAGGGTATCGTGCAGGGCATCGTGGCGATAACGATTGCTGAGCGCCTCAAGTTCCGCCGTGCGCTCCTGCACCTTGACTTCAAGAGTTTCGCTCTGCCGGACAAGTGTTTCGCTCTGCTGAGCAAGGGTTTCGCTCTGCCGAGCCAAGTGCTGAGCCAGACGCCAGTTCTCGCTAAAGGCTAGCAGCTGCCGCACTACCACCAGAGAGGTCACCACTACGGCACCGTAGAGTACTCCCCTGGCCCCGAGGGAATCGTGTATAGCCGGGTTCGTCTCGGTGACGAGCAAAAGCCCGAACCCGGCGACAACTGCAAGATACGGCAAAGCGACCGCGAAATAACCGTTCTGCACAGCTACGTTTTGACTGACGGTGGCGCGTTGTTGTGCGAGGCTGGTGCAGGCTGAGAGCGCTATAAAGGCTGCACTCGCCGTC
>CADCWP010000266.1:394-22851 GCA_902806425.1 uncultured Truepera sp. | reverse complement strand
ACTTACTCATAAATCTTCTGATGTAAGGAAAGCTGCTGTTGCCTACCTTGTGCAAGCATGTAGTACCGAAGAGACAGAACATCTATTGAATACGCATTTAGAGCAGCAAACATATTACTACAATGTCGTACATTGGTTTGACCGCGTACTGTATGCACCGGAACCCTTAAACAGCGGCTTCAAAAATCAGTTAAGAGCAACGATTGAAGAGTACGGATTCTAACAACTATGCGCGTAACACTCTAGGATGTACGCTTCACAACCTAAAGGTCGAAGTACGAACGTCTCTTTTACACAGCCCGGTTTGACACCAAAACTTTTCTGTCGTCACGTCTGGGTCGTTTCTTGGCTTGAATTCTGGTAAAAGTAAACCGTGGGCGTAGCACCTCAGATACCTGCGGTATAACGGGCACCATATGACGTACCTTTTGGAACAGTTTAGAATCCTGGTTGAATACCTGATCCTCACGCTCGGCTATCCAGGGCTGACCCTTATCATGTTCGCTGAAAACCTCTTTCCGCCAATTCCATCCGAGGTGGTGCTGCCCTTTGCAGGGTCATTGGTAGAGAGCGGGCAGTTGGGGCTGCTGGGCGTCCTCGTCTCGAGCACCCTGGGCGCAACCCTCGGCACCGGCTTGTTTTACTATCTGGGTCAGCGCCTGGGCGAAGCGCGCACCCGCAGCTTGATCCGGCGCTACGGGTCCTGGCTGGCACTGGACGAAGACGACCTGGACCGGAGCCTAGCTCTGTTTCGGCGGCACGACCGCTCCGTCATCTTTTTTGGTCGCTTTTTGCCGGGGGTGCGGACACTCATTTCACTACCCGCGGGCATTGCACAAATGCGGCTTAGCGCGTTTTTAATCTATACCGTCCTCGGCACGTTCGCCTGGAACGTGTTGCTCGTCGGTGCGGGCGTCGTGCTGGGGAGAAACTGGGAGCGTATCTTAGCTGTCATCGACCGCTACGAGACGTTTTTTTGGATTCTTGTGGTGCTCGCGGTCGGCTACTTCGTCTTTACGCGCGTGCAGAAGGGGCGGCGAGGGCGGGCCTAACGAACGCTCACCGTCACCGCGAACTGCCGCGCCAACCGCCCCTGATACGACAGCACCGCGCGCCAGAGGCCGGGTTCCAAGATGGCGCTGGGGGGCAGCGAGACCGACAGGGTTCGTGGTCCGGAGCCGGGCTCGAGCCACACCGACTCCGCCGCCACCTCGTCGTTGCCGGGGCTAAACCACTGCACGGCCAGCCAATCGGCTTCGGGCACCACCGCCAGACTGAGGTTTAGCTGTAACGACGTCTCATTCTGAACCAGTTCACTCGGCTCGGTAATGACGAGCCGGGGCTCCGGCACCCGCGCCTCGCGCACGATAGGTGTATAGGTAAAGGTGCAGCCGCTAAGTACAAGGAGCAACAAAAATCTCATAACGCCTCCGGAATCAGCAGGGCCGCGGCCAGTGCGACGGGAGCCGTTTCGGCGCGGAGGATGCGCGCGCCCAGACGTACCGCGTGCGCGCCCGCTTGGGTCAGGGCAGCGACTTCCGCTGAGGTGAGGCCACCTTCCGGCCCAGTTACGATGGTAACGCGCTCGGTGATGTGTTTTTCTAGAGCCTGTTCACTGAGGGTTTGTTGACCAAAAACCGGTTGGCTTAGAACTATACGCAAAGTCTCCTCCGCCTGGGGCTGCGCGACCAAGCAGAGGCCGTCTGGTTTCAGAGAACCAAGTTTTTGCACCTCGGTAACCTCAGGTACGACGCTCCGCCCCGACTGCTTGGCGGCCTCCTGGGCAACCCGCCGAAGCCGCCCCAGCTTGTTTACCGACAGCTCGCGCACGTCGCAGCGTTCGCTCACAAAGAGCATAAAGCGCGCCACGCCGAGTTCGGTACCCTGACGCACCACGTCGCTCAGCTTGTCGCCTTTAAGGAGCGCGACAGCGAGCGTGACGCTGAGCGACGCCTCGACCGCGCTCGGCTCCGGCGGGTCCAGCTTCAGGGTGACGCGCAGGGCGTCGGTTTGGGTGACGACGCCGCCCGCCTCGAGCCCCCGACCGTCGAACGCCCGCACCCGCGCCCCCGGCTGAACCCGCAAGACCTGCGCCAGATGCTGCGCCTCACGGCCCGTAAGAACACGTTCGCCTTCGCTGAGCTGGGAGACGAAGACGCGGTGAGTTCTCACATTAGCTCCGGTTTGTGGGCGCGTAGCAGCAGCCACTCCCCATTTTGCCTGGTCTCCACGTCGCCAAAAAGCGCGCTCAGGGCGTCGTAAGGGGCCGCCACCCGTTCCGCCAGAATGCCGGTCGTCAGGAGCGTTCCGCCTGGTTTAAGCGCCCGCTGGTACGCTCCGGCCAGCTCGGCGTGCAGTTCGGCGTAGAGGTTGGCTACCACGATGTCGGCAGGTACCGTGTCGGGGAAAAGCGTCCCGACGGAAAAGTGGGCGCGTGAGAGGTTGAGGCGGGCGTTCGCTCTAGCGACCGGCACCGTCTCCGGGTCGATGTCTACGCCCTCGGCGTCAGCTGCGCCCAGCAGGTCGGCGGCTACCGCCAAAATACCCGAGCCCGCCCCCACATCGAGCACGCGTTTGCCGCGCAGGTCGGCAGCTTCCAGGGCCGCGAGCGCCAGCTGGGTCGTCTCGTGGTGACCGCTGCCAAAGGCCATGCCAGGGTCGAGCCAGAGCGGACGCTGCCCCTGAGAGAGCTCTACTTGGCGGTGCGTCGGCGCGACGACAAGGCGGCCTATCGTTACCGGCAAAAGCGTCCGCTGATACTCGGCGACCCAGTCCCTAGCGTCGACGACCTCCCAGGAACCGGCGAAGGGCAATTCTACCGGCGCGTCGAAATAGGCGACGATCTCGGGGCCGTCTTCTAGCACACCCGTGCAGCCGAGCTCCCAGAGGCGGGCGGTGTAGGAGTGCTCGAGGCTCCCCATCATCCGGAACGCGGCCCCGCCCTTCATACGGCCTCCAAAAGGGTCGGCGCGGGGAGAAAGGGGGGTCCCGTTACAACCTCGAACCCGAGCCGCGCTCCCTCTGCCACATAAAACGCGATGTCGGCCTCTCTCGTGCCCTCGCCCAGCGACCGGCGCTCGAAGGCGCGGCTGGCCGTCATGATCATCGTTTCGGCCAGACACGCGGGCACGAGACCGTCGCCGAAATGCAGGTTGAGCGAACTCCGCATCGCGCCGGGTGGGCGCACCACGCCGCCGGGGATAAGCTGCACCCCCGGCACGGCGCGCACCCCTTCGTGGGCGTCCGCCGGACGGCCCAAATCGAACATCCACGCTCCCGGCCTCACGTGCTCGGCGTATAAAACGGGGCCGGGGTCGGAGGTCGCGGTGAATATCAGCTCCGCCTCGCGGGCGCGGGCGACGTCGGTCGTGGTGACGAACTCGGTCTGCGGATATTTGCGCGCCAGGGTGCGGGCGCTCCTCGCAAGGCGCTCCGCGTCGCGGCCGATCAGAATCAGCCGCGCGACCTCCGGCGCAACCGTACGCGCCACCCCGAACGCCACCACACCGTTTGCCCCGACAACCGCCGCCGTCGCCCGTGACACGCGCCCGGAGGCGGCAAAGCGCTCCAAAAGCCCCGGCAGGGCCGCGCGCACCGTTCCCGCGGTGTACGCGCCGCCGTTTGTGACCGGCAGCTGCGGCACCGCCCGCTGCACCGCCAGCCCCTTGTCACCCACCGTCGACCAGAACGCGCCCAACCCGAACGCCTCGGCTCCCAACTCGTACGCTAGGCGTGCGCCCTGCGTCGCCATCCTTAGGGCCTCGTCCGGATAACGCCGAATCTGGTCGGGGAGCATGGGGCCGCCGATCAACATGACGCGCAGCTCGCGCCCGTCGGCGAGCGTGACGCCGCGGAGGTCGCCGCGCACTTGAGGCCGCAGCCACCGCAGCGACATCCGGATCAGCACCTCGGGCAGGAGGCCCCGACGGGAAAGGGGTCGCAGCCACCGCAAGCTCCGCGGCTGCCAGACATCTTCGAGCGTCAGCGGGTGAATCATAAAGGCGGCGTAAACTACCCGGGGGTCCACGCCGCGCACGGGCGGCGGGTCGCCGAGCTTGGCCTCGGTACCGTCTAAAATTCGCGTCAGCCCGACCTTGTGCCGCCACACCCCCAAGAGCACCAGCCCCAGCAGCGCGGGCAGATACCCCGCCGGGGCGGCGACCGCCACCAGCGGTAGGGCCACCAAACCCGCCGTCGTCGCCAGCGCCACATAACCGCTCCCCACCAAAAGCACCCCGTAAACGGCGAGCGGCAGCAGCGTCAGCCAAAAAGGGACGCCCGCATAGGCCCAGACTCCGGCCAGAACTCCCAGCAGCACGCCGTTACCGCGCCCACGCGGCACCTCACCACGCCACCGGGGCAGCGGGTAGAGGTGCCCGGCATAGACGCCCAGGGCCGCCCACGGACTGCCCGCGAACAGGGCCAACGACGCCGCACCCTTGGCAGCGTCGAGCAAAAACGAACCGAGCGCCGCCGGGACGCCGACGAAGCGGAGAAGGTTCTCGACGCCCAAGTTGTGGGCACTCGTCGCCGCCGGACTTTGACCGCTGAGAAGCGCCACCAAACGCCCGCCGAGTGGGAGTGAGCCGACACCGTAGCTGACTAGGAGCGCGGCGAGGGACCAGAGCACGAACACGGCCCTATTGTACTTGCCCGGTCGCCCTTGTGCGCCCGGGGTGGCTTTACAAGGTTTTTGCAGACGCTGAACCGGCCGGGCTTAGACCTCATCCATACAGCGGACATCAAAGCCTGCCTCTCTACGTTCGGAGCTGATTCGAGCCGAAGTCGCCTACGTCAAACGGTCTCTAACACACCCTAGATAGTGAAGTCCCGACACCCCTTCGGGGTAAACCGTGTGATGGGCCAGCCCAATATTTATGAAAATTGCTACAACAAGGGCTACGCCTCAGCACTTGACGCACCACCTGTAAAAAGCTGCTTATCTCGTAGTGTGGGCGTGCTGAACGGCATTCGAACCGGATTCAGGCTGACGCAATAGCCGTTAAAGGCAGACTTGTAGGGACAGATACTCCCCAACCCTCCCGCGGCAGCTATGAAAAAACCTTCACCGCTTTCGGGGTAGACCCTCTATCTTTTCACAAGCGTACGCGACCAGAACCCGTATGGAGGTGCAACGGACACAACGCTACTCCCCCTTCGTGGTCCGGCCCCAAAGCCCCACGCTGCCCACCAACCTCAGCGACCGGCCTCGGCTTACCTATAGGAGGCGGAGCATGTTGCAACGTACTTTGTCGCGCGCTGCGTGCAGCTTGGCGGTCACTGTCCCGTTATGTTTAACCTCATGTGACAGTCTCACGCAAGTAGACGCAGCGAGAACTGACGAGCCGGAACTCGCCCTCAGCGCCACCCGAGAGGACGGCGCAGTGCCGATCATCTTCGATACCGACTACGGCTTCGACGTCGACGACGTAGGCGCGCTCGCGCTGTTAAACGCCCTGGCAAACGGCGGCGAAGCACGGCTCGTCGCGGCCATAACCACTGTGACCGACATCTACGCGCCCGGCGCAATGGACGCCGTGAACACCTATTACGGTCGTCCGGACGTGCCCTTAGGGCAAAACGAGAGCGCGCCTGCGAGCTACCGTTGGGACAAGGCTTACCCCTATTGGCGGACACTCGATCCTCACTTCATCGCCGACCTAGACCGCGACTTTCCCCACGATACGGGCACCCGCGTGCCCGCCGTTTCGCTCTACCGCCAGACGCTCGCCTCTGCGCCGGACGGCAGCGTAAAGGTCGTCGCCGTCGGATTCATGAAGAACTTGGCCGACCTGCTTGCGTCCGGCCCTGACGACTACAGCGACCTGTCCGGGGAGGACTTGGTCCGGGCAAAGGTTGGAGAACTTGTCGTCATGGGGGGCGGGTACCCGAGCAACCAAGGCGACTTCAATCTGACGAGCGGCCCCGGTAAGGATGCGTCCGACGCCAAACGCGTTATCGAGACGTGGCCGGGCGAGATCGTTTTCACCCCCGGAAACGTGTGCGGCGGCGTCGTCACCGGGCAGACGCTGACGGGTTCGGAGGTCAACCCGGTGGCTCGAGCCTACGAGCTGTTTTTTGGCCGCCAAGGGCAGGGGCGCGCCAGTTGGGACCTGTGCGCCGTCCTCTACGCGGTTCGCGGGCTCCAGGCAGAGGACGGCGAGACCTATTTCGCCGTGGCGACGGACAAGCGTCTGAGCCTGCGCGAAGATGGTTTCAACGAGTGGGTGACGCCAGCTGACCCGAGGCACAAGCGGCTCATGAGAGTGATGCCGACCGCCAGGATGGAAGAGGTGCTGAACACGCTGTTGACCCAAACGCCATAGAACCGGAGCATCTCGAGGATCAGGGCAGCACTGAGGTATCTGTCCTGATCGTTTTGCAGTGCGGTGTTACGGGGTCACACGTCCGACAAAGATGTGATAAACAGCGCACCTCAGGCGCGTCCATAACTCAGGTATTACTTACGCCTGTCGTACAGCTTCACACGTCGGGGCTCGAGCCTCTCCCCTGTTTCCAGCCACGCCTCAAAGTCGTCCTCGGAGGTCTCACCATCCACGGTGCGCCGGAGCACGTCCGACCCGGCCAGCAGGTCGACAAAGGGGCGTTTAAGCCCAAGCCAGCCGCACCGTTCCGGGTCCTGTCGCCGCGCCTCGGTGAGTAGCACCCGCGCCGAGCGGAGCGGGTCGAACGGGCCGGTCCGCGAGAGCCTGACGCCGGAAACCACCGCGCCCTCATGTTTTGAGAAGTTGGGTGTAAACTGCACCGGCTCGGCGCGCACACCGGACTGTTCGTTCATGACACGCGCCAGCGCCTCCCCGTCCAGCCACGGTGCCCCAACCTGCTCGAAGGGCGCGTCCGTCCCGCGCCCCTCACTGAGCGCCGTGCCCTCCAAAAAGACCGTCAGCGGGTAGAGCTGAGCACTTTCCAAGCGCGGTAGGTTGGGCGACGGCGCGTGCCACGGCGACCCAGAGGGCCAAACCGAGCCGTCGTAGCCGGTCATGCGGACGACGTGCAGAATGCGAAACTCCAGATCGCGGGCTATAAGGGTCGCCAGCTCGCCCAGCGTCATGCCGTGGACGAAGCGGACGTCGTGCGCCCCCACAAATGAACCGAAGCCGTCCGCAACGCCCGCTCCGAAGCTGCCGTACCCAAGCGGGTTGGGCCGGTCGAGGAGCACCAGCGGCACCCCGGCCTCAGCGCAGCGCGCCAGACACGCCTTTAGCGTCGATAGGTAGGTGTAGGCGCGCACACCGACGTCCTGAAGGTCGAAGACCAAGGCGTCCAAACCGCGCAGATGCTCAGGGTCGGGGGCACGCCGCGCCCCATAGAGGCTGACGAGCGGCAGGCCGTCATGGGCTGAGTCGGGGACCCCTTCCCCAGCCCCGGCCGCGCCGAAAAAGCCGTGCTCCGGCCCGAAAAGCCGAACAACGGTGAGGCCCAAGTCTTGTAGGACGCTCAGGGCGTGCTCGCCAGCGGGCAGCCTCGAGGCCGCGTGCGCCACCAAGCCGACCCTGGCTCCTCGGAGGACCACGGGCAGCTCACGCCGGATGACCTCGAGGCCGACCCCGACGGGTGGGTTCACAAGAGCCGCACCGCCCGCGTCAGCGCGCCTCGCAGCCGCTGACCGTACCCATCCCCGGAAAAGCTGTCCACGCTCACGCACATGCACCGCGCGTTGGCGTGGACGAAGCGGTCACTATCTAGGGCGATGGCGACGTGGCCGGGGAAAAAAAGTAGGTCGGCGGCCCGCACCACGGCGGGCGAGACTACCCGTCCCGCCCCGGACTGCTGATCGGCGTCACGAGGAAGGGAGACGCCGAAGGCGCGGTAGACCGTCTGAACGAGCCCCGAACAGTCGAGCCCCCAGGCGCTCACCCCACCCCAGAGGTAAGGCGTCTCCAGAAACCTTAGCGCAAAGCGGGTGAGGGCCTCGGGCGTAGGCTCGAGAGGGGTGGGGGCCGCGAGCGCCGCCGTATAGACGTAGCCCTCACCTTCGCTCAGCGCCACCCGTGACCAGCCGTCCCGGTCACTCAACACGTGAAGCGGCGCGCCGTAGGTGAGTTCGAGCTGCCGCACCGCCGCCACCTCCGGCCCCTCAAAGACGTGACCGCGCAGGTTGTTAAAACGGTGCGTCGCTGCAGGCAGGCCGCCGAGCGCCGCAGCCGGGACCCAGCCGAGGTAGCCGTCTCGCGCCACGGCGACCCGAACGAAATCGCCCTGCACGTCGTAGGCGCTCACCGCGTCGCCAAAGCCGACTTCGGAAACGGTCTCGGAACGGTGCGACGGACCCCTGAATAGGGGCGTGCGGCTCCAGACAAGCTGACGTTGCTGCGCGGCTGGAAAGGCGACCACGAGCCGCAGGCCGTGCGCGGCGGCGTACCGCGCCAGAACGGGCTCGAGCACCCCCGCCGCCACCCCGACGAGCGCCCCGGCGCTTTTGTGAACCTCACAGAGCGCCACCCTGGGATCGTCTACAAACCCCGTCACCGGCTCAGTCACCCCAACCCCCCGTCCGCGTCCCGGCGACGACCGCCCGCCGCGCCCCCGTGACCCGAGGGAGCGTATTCGGCAGGCCGAAATGCGCGTAGAGGCCGAGCACCGCAAAGCAGAGCGCCTCGCGGTCTCTGGCCGTGACACCCTGAACCGCAAGCGGCGCGACCGGTACACCGAGCCGAACCTGCACCTGCGCCATCAGGGTGTCGTTGTGCGCCCCACCGCCCGCCACCCACACCCTGTCGAGAACGGGGAATTGCCGGTACGCCCGCGCCACACTCTCCGCTGTCAGCGCAGTGAGCGTGGCGAGCGCGTCGTGCCCGGTCATATCCGTCAGTGCGTCCCGACAGGCGGCGAGCGTGAACACTTCGCGGCCCGTCGTTTTGGGGTAGGGCAGCGTGTAGTAGGGGTGGGTCAAAAGCCGCGCCAACACCGCCTCGTCGACACGTCCACGCGCCGCCAAGCGCCCGCCCGCGTCATAATCCCTGCCGAAATAGTGCGCCGCCGCCTCGTCGAGCAGACAGTTTCCCGGCCCGGTGTCGAACGCCACCACGCCGTCCGGGTCGCCATCCGGGGGCAAATACGTCAGGTTCGAGATGCCACCCAGGTTGTGCACGCCCACGGCGCGGCCCGGTTCGTAAAAGAGCTTGAGGTCGGCGAACGCCACCAGCGGCGCACCCTGCCCGCCCGCCGCCATATCGGACTGCCTAAAGCCCGCGTAGACGGGTCTGCGCACACGCTCCGCGACCCGCGCCGGTTCACCAAGTTGCAGCGTGGCGCGCACCTGCCAACCCCGCGCCGGGTCAGGGCGCGGGATGTGGTAGACCGTCTGCCCGGAGAGCACGGTGAGGTCGAAGGGTAACAAGCTCTGGGCGAGGTCGGCGTACAGGTCGCCCACTTCGGCGTGAAGCTGCGTCAGGGTGGAGACGTCCGAAGACTCCGGATCGAGCGACCTCAAAAGTCGTTCGCGCGTCCCTGGGGTGTAAGAGGTGCTGCCACGGTCTAAAACCTCCCACTCGAGCCCCGTAGGGGTCAGCTCGAGCTTCACCTTCACCGCGTCCACGCCGTCGCACGAGGTTCCCGACATCACGCCCAAGACCGTTTTCGCGGGGAGTGCGCCACGCATCAGTAACGCCTCATCCCCGCGCCCAGCGGAAACGAACCTACCGAAACGGGTAGACGTCCGCTGGGCAGGCGTCTGCCGAGCAGCAGCGTGCAGGCCGCCTCCAGATTCGCGTCCCGGTAGCCGTAGACCGCCGCGTAGGCGTCCGGACGGGCCGAAAAGAAGCGCAGATCGTCCGGATTGCCGAGCGTCACCACCACGAGCGGCGTACCTGTAGCAGCAAGCTCAGCCTCTAGCCGCGTCAGACCCGCCGGAAACGCCCCCGCCCCGTGATAGCTCGCCAGCACCACCACGTCGGCGGCGGCTTTCGCTACCGCTTCGGCGCGCTCGGCCCCGGTCGGCTGCTCACTGACGACCACGCTGCGGACGTGCCCATGGTGCCGTTTAAGCACGCTTCCCAGATGCTGCGCCTCGCCGTAGCCACCAAGGTATGGGGCTACTACCACCACCTCTTGAGACGGCTTGATGGGCAATACGCCGTCGTTCCATAGCAGCGTCGCACCCCGCCGCGCGACCTTACGCGCCAACGCCCGGTGCGCGACTAGGTCGGGGCGCGGCACATCTTTAAGCGGGTAGCGCCGCGCCAGGCGCGTAACGCGCGAGACGGCCTCGCGGACCCTTGCCCGGCTCAGACGGCCGCTTCTAAGGGCCCCTTGAAGCGCCCGGTAGACCTCGTCTTGCGTGGCCTCGTCGCCCACGAGCAGCAGCAGATCGGCCCCGGCCCGCACGCTTCTAATCGCTGCCTCGCCGGGGCTGTAGTGCTCAGAGACGGCGCGCATGTTGAGCGCGTCGGTGACGAGGACGCCGTCAAAACCCAGCTTCCGGCGCAGCAATCCTGTCAGAACGGGTCTCGAGAGCGTCGCGGGCAGATCGTCCAGGGCTAAAAAGGCGACGTGCGCGCTCATGACGGCGGGAACGCCCGCGTCTATAAGAGCTTTGAAGGGGACCAGCTCGCGGCCCACCAACCCCGCTCGGCTGCGCCCAACGACCGGCAAGGTCAGATGCGAATCGGTGTCGGTATCGCCGTGGCCGGGAAAATGTTTGGCGACCGCCGCTACCCCGGCGCGCTCTAGCCCGGCGGCGAACGCGGCCCCTAGGTGGGCGACCGCCGCCGGGTCCGAGCCGAACGACCGCACCCCGATCACCGGGTTGTCCGGGTTTGTCGCCACGTCGACCACCGGCGCGAAGTTCAGATTGAGTCCGGCGTGGGCCAGCTCGCGCCCGACGGCCTCGCCGACCCTACGCGCGAGCACCGGGTCGCCCGCCGCGCCGAGCGCCATGTTGCCGGGAAACAGCGTCGCCCCTCCCGTGCGAAAGCTGCTGACGCTGCCTCCTTCCTGGTCAACGCCTAAAAGGAGTGGGTAAGGGGCCGCCGCCCGGAGCCTCCGGGTGGTCGCTCTCGTATGCTCGAGGCCCGCAAGGTTGCTAGCGAAAAAGATGAAGCCCGCCGGATGGAGCGCCGTAAGCCGTTCTAGCGGCGGCTCCGTCCCGGTGAACGAGAGCAGGAGCAGCCGTCCCACCTCCTGCGCGTGCGCGAAGGGCAAAAAAAGCCACACCGCCAGCCAGAGCCGCATCAGCTGAACACCGCGTCGTGAAACCCTACCCGCAGCGCGTGGATGGTCCCGCCGCCTGCCCGCGACGGATGCACGCGGTTGGTCAAGAGCACGGCGAAACGTTCACAAACGGGGTCTATCCATACGCTCGTACCGGTAAAGCCGGTGTGGCCGTAGGCAGCGGGGCTGGCGTAGTGTCCGGCGCTCGAGCCCACCCCCGAGAGCTGCCAGCCGAGCCCGCGCCGGACGCCTTCGTCACCCCCTTGACGGTCCTGCACATGCTCGCGCGTCGCCTCCCGTAAAAGTTCAGCCGAGGCGAAGGGCGCGTCCAGGCGCAGCCACGCCTGCGCGTAGCGGGCCAGATCAGGGGCTGTGCCAAAGACCCCCGCGTGTCCCGCCACGCCGTCAAAAACGTAGGCGTTCTCGTCATGGACTTCACCGTGCAAGAGCCGACCGCGCCAGCCACAGTCCTCGGTCGCCGCCACGTCCGCCTTAACGGTCCCGCCGTCCGGCACCCCGTACCCGGTTTGGGTCAGCCCCAGCGGCTCGAAGACGTGGGTGTGGGCAAAAGTATCAAGCCGCACCCCGCTCACCCGTTCGACAAGCGCCCCAAGTAGCATAAAACCTACGTCGCTGTAGATGACCTGCCCCGCCGGATGCGCCAGCGGCGTTTGCAAGGTGCTGCCTAACGCGGTCAGGCGGCTGCTCACCTCAGCGAAGAGCGGCCTCCAGGCGGGCAGGCCGGAGGTGTGGGTTAAGAGCTGACGGACGGTGGCGTCACCCAGAGAGGGCGTCTGAAACCAGCCCGCTTGAGAGAAAAAACGCCGTACGGGATCGTCCAAGCTGACCGCACCGGCGTGGATGAGCGCCAGCACCGAGGGCAGCGTCGCCACGACCTTGCTGAGCGAGGCGAGGTCAAAACGGGTCGTTTCGGAAACGGGCGGGCCGTGCAGGCGCGTGACGCCACAAGCAGTGACAAGCGAGACCGCTGTAGCGTCGCCCGTCACGGCGACGGCCCCCGGCACCTCACCGCGCGCCACCGCCGCCTCGAGCCCCTGTACCGCCGCCTCATGCCCCATACCAGACCTTAGCACGCGCTGTACAAACTGGTCTAAAATAGGTACACTCTAGGGGTGAAAGCGGGCGGAGGTGTAGAGCGTGAGCCGCAACTACGTGCGCGCAACTCCTCAACCCACCTTGCCCGGAATGCTCCGTAAACAGTGATCGCCATCGACAAAAGCCAGCCGACACCGGCGTACTTGCAGCTTCAAGAACGGCTCCGGAGCGCCATCTTGGCAGGCGAGATAGCCCCCGGTGAGGCGCTGCCTTCTGAACGCGAACTTGCCGGTACGTTGGGCTTGTCACGGATGACGGTGCGGCGGGCACTGGGCGCGCTCGTCGGGCAGAAGTTGGCCGAACGGCGGCAGGGCTCGGGAACGTACGTGCTGCCCCGGCGTCTCGAACAGACTGTCGACCGGGTGCTTGGTTTCGCCGACGAGGCCAAGCTCCTGGGTTTCGAGGCGGGCAGCCGCATTTTAGAATCAGTCACGCTGCTCGCCGACGTTTACGTCGCCGAAGCCCTGCAACTGAGCGCCGACACCCTGGTGCGCCGCATCACCCGGCTCCGCACCGCCGACGGCGCGCCGCTGGCGCTTCAGCTCTCGCACCTGCCGCCGCCCTACACGGGCCTGTCGGCGGAGACGCTCTCTGAGAGCGGCAGCCTCTACCGCGCCCTCGAGGGCGCGTTCGGCCTGATTCCGCGTCACGCCCGGCAGACGGTCGGCGCGCGGTTGCCGAGCGCGCGCGAACGCGAGCTTTTAGAGATGCCCCGGGGCGTTCCGGTGTTGGCTCTGGAGCGCATCACCTTCGGGGGCGACCCCACTCCCTTCGAGTATGTCCGGAGCGCCTACCGAGGGGACAAATACCAGCTGGGGCTCGAGCTTCGGGCACCCTGAAATGGCAAGTATCTGGTCCGAGACGGGCGGGGGTCGTTTGCTACGCCTAAAGATAGTTTTAGTGATACCTACCTCCACACCCACGGAACCCACACGTTACGAAACTGGGAGAAGGGCAAACACGCGATGACCCTACCGACCGAAACCTCACTGGACGCCTTTCACGATCTCGACACCTGGCCGCTCCCTCGCACCCTCGAGGCCGTTGTAAGGGGCAGCGCCGAGGCCGTAGAGGCCGTCAGGAACGCCCTGCCAGAGCTGGAGCGCGCCGCCGCCGGTATCGAGCGCGCTCTAGCCGCTGGCGGCCGCCTCGTGTACGTCGGGGCCGGGACCTCGGGGCGCTTGGCGGTTCAAGACGCCGCCGAACTGCCGCCGACGTTCGGGTTTGAGGGGGCACACGCCGTTTTGGCGGGCGGCGAGGACGCGGGGGAAAGGGCGCTCGAGGGGGCCGAAGACGACGAGGACGAAGCCCGGACGCGGCTGGCGGCCCTCGCGCTGGGCGCTGACGACGCCGTAGTCGGCGTCGCGGCGAGCGGCAGCACCCCCTTTACGGTCGCCGGAATTGTATTTGCCCGCGCCCAGGGTGCCTTTACGGTCGGGATCGCCAACAACCCGGTCACGCCACTCCTAACTGCCGCCGCGGTTGGGGTGCTTTTAGAAACGCCCCCCGAAGTCTTAGCCGGGTCGACCCGGCTCGCTGCCGGAACCGCCCAAAAGGTCGCGTTAAACGCCTTGTCGACGGCGGTCATGGTGCGCTCCGGCGGCGCGTACGGCAATCTTATGGTCGGGCTCCGGCCCCAGAACATCAAGCTGCGGGGCCGCGCGGTGCGGATGATCGTGCAGGCCACCGGCTGCGACCCCGCCGAGGCCGAAGGGGCGCTCTCTGCGGCCCTCGCTGTGGGCGGCGGCGTCCGCGAGGCCATCATGACGCTCCTGACCGGTCTTTCACCGGGCGACGCCAAGGCGCGCCTCAAAAGGCACCACAACCGCGTCCGGGAGGCCTTATGACGCACTTTGAACGCGAGATCAGGGAGCAGCCGGAGGTCTTGGCGAAACTTCTCCAATCCGAGCACGTCCGGGTGGTCGCGGACGCACTTCGGGACCGCGCGCCCCGCTCGATCATCACGCTGGCCAGGGGCTCGTCGGACAACGCCGTGACGTTTTTCAGCTACCTGGCGGCGCAGACGTTGGGGCTGCCGGTCGCCAGCCTGCCACCGAGTCTCTTGACCGTCTACGCCGCGCCCATGCGGGCCGAAGACACGGTGGCAGTCGGCGTCAGTCAGTCGGGTGAGAGCAGCGACGTCGTCGGCGGGCTCCTCTCGTTGCGGCGGTCGGGGGCGGTGGTGGTCGCACTCAGCAACGACCCGGACAGCAGCCTGGTGGACGCTGCGGACTACACGCTTTTGCAGGGGGCAGGACGTGAACGGGCGGTCGCGGCCAGCAAAACCTTCAGCTCGCAACTGCTGCTGCTATCGCTCCTCGTCGCGCATTGGGGGCAGGACGACGCGCTGTTGGGGGCGCTGGAGGCCGTTCCGGAGGCGATGACGGGGTTTCTCGACGGGTCGCAGGACGACCTGAAGCACCTCGCCCTGCGACTCACGCACGCGAGCAGCTGCTACGTCCTGGGGCGCGGGCTCTCGTACGGATCGGCGCTCGAGACCGCCCTCAAGCTTAAAGAGACCTGTTATCTACACGCCGAAGCCTACTCGTCCGCCGAGTTTCAGCACGGGCCGATAGCCGCCGTAAGCCCCAGCGACCCGGTGCTGATGCTCGCGCTCCAAGACCGCACGGAGGCGTCGAACACCGCCGCCGCCTACAAGCTGCGGGCCGCGAGCGCTGACCTGAGCGTCGTAAGCAGCTCGCCGACCTTGCGCGACGACGCCACCGCCGCCGTCAGCCTGCCCGCCGGACTTCACCCGGCGACCCAAGCGTTCGTGATGGTGCTGGCCGGGCAGCTGTTGGCGCTGCATCTGGCGACGGCCAAGGGCCTGAACCCGGACGCGCCGCGGCATCTCAACAAAGTCACGAAGACGATGTGACTTGTAAAGTAGCCAAGCTGCAATCTTTAAGAAAAACTACGGAGGCAAGCTTTGAACTTCACAACGTACTATCGAGTAGTTTAGGCTTCGTCGTCAAACGAGTAGTTGTCGATGTCGGTTACAACTGTCGATAAAAGTTCTTTTCTTGTAACGGTTGTTGCGTCATGACCAACATCTCTACGAATCGCCATAATGAGATTACCGAGTAGCCCTAAAACTTGTGCCGGTTCTTGAGGTGCCTTTTGATTCCTAAGCTGAATAAAGAGACGTAAGACTTTATCAGAAGCGTAAACTGGTAAGTCGCGCGTAAGTTGGAAAAACCGCCTTTCAAAATCCTCCATCTGTGATTGCTTATCTTTGCCTTCCTTTTTGACTGAGGCAAGAATGTCATAAAGAAGAGCTAGAAGCTGCTTATAAACTTCCCGCTTCTCAACCTCAAGCGCTTTATCTTTCTCTAATCGACGTTGTAGAGAGGAAACCATTGCATGACCCACCCATGTCAAAAGGGCCGTACAGACGACAACAATTAGTGTTTGCCAGAAGCTCACTATGCGATCTTAAGCATATTTTCCATCCATGTTTTACTAAAGCTTTCAATCCAGTAGCGTTACCGCTTTGTAGGCTACTCGAGCACCTTGATCTTGATATTCCTGTAAAGAATCTCCGCGTTCTGAGCTTGGAAGGCGATGCGCCCGCTCTCGAGCGAAGCCCTCCCTCCGCCGTCGGGTTGCGTGGGGTTGGTGACGCGGTTGTTGACCCTACCGTTGACGATATGCACGATTTCGTCCCCCGTGACGATCAGCTCGACCTGGTTCCAGCCCGCCTTTTCAGAGGTGCCGCTTTTAACGAGGCGCGTGTAGGGCCGGGGCCGAGTGGTGTACGGCGCGCCTCCCTCCCTGTACTGCGGCGTGCCCGAAACCGACGCCACCGTGGTATCGGCGCTCGTGCCGCCTATAAGCCATAAGTCGCCGGTATCACCCTCCTGAATCTGAAACTCGAGGCTGCGCGGCCACCGCTTATCGGGACCGACGATGTGGTACAGAAAACCCCCACCGCGTTCGGCAGCGTTAAAGCGTTTTTCGCCCCACCTGTATTCGAAGCGGAGGTGATAGTGTTCAAACGTCTCCACGCTCGCAAGATAGCCCTCCCCGCGCCTCGGCGTGTTCGTCGGCACGTCCAGAACGTGGAGCACACCGTCTTCGACCCGAAACACGCCTTGATCGCCCTGCGGCCAACCCGACCAGCCGTCCAGGGAAGTATCGAGAAGCGGCGTCCAGCCCGCGTCGGGTTGTTCCGGCGCGGGTTCAGGCGCGGGGGTAGCGACCGGGGGCGTGTCGGGGGTCGGCGCAGTGCCCTGTGGCGGCGCGGGTTTCGCGCAAGCGCCTAGCGCTGCGATCACGAGGAGCCGGAGGACGGGTAGCCGAAAGGTTTTGGTGGGGGTAGCTTGCGTCATCCCACCCTTTTAGCAGGTGGATGTTGCGGGTAACTTGCGGGACCTCGAGCCGTGACCCGCGCACGCCGCCAAAGTGCGAACCTACAGCCAGTGCGAGAGGTCGCGTCCTATAAGCCCCTGGACCTTGAGAATATCGTCTCTGTAGCCCGCCAGCAGGTCGGCGCGCAGGTTGGGCTCGAGCCGAGGTTTCTCGAGGTTCTTCCCCAGGCGCTTGAAGGCCGTCGCCTTGAGCTTTTTACGCCCTGAGGCGGGCAACAGCCGCTTGCCGAACTCTTTAAGCACGCTCCGGTTGGCGCCGCGCAAAAAGCCGTACACCTGATGGAGATGCCTACTCTTGGGTACGCCCGAGATGTTGTGCTGCGTCCCAACATCCGGGACGAACATCTCGTCGACGCCCAAGGTTCTAAAAAGGTTCCGCATCAGCCCCGCCGGGTCGTTTTTCAGGTCGTCGTACAAAAACACGTGAACGGCCCCCGGCCCAAAAGTGCCGTAGAAGGGCCGCAATTTCTCGTAGTAAAGGCCCATGCTGCGGTAGTGGTATTTGGGTGCCCAGCCCGCCGCCATCCGTTTGGGCTCGGCGCGCAAGGCTGCGGCGAAGTCAAGCACCTCCAGCCCGTCCCGCTGGTGATGAAGAAAGTTCGAGTAGGCGCGGTCGACGGGATCGCGCAGCATGACGATGATCTTGGCGTCGGGAACGGTCGTTCTGATGCGCTCCGTCACCCCCGGATAACAGAGGTAGTACGGGGACGCCTCGCCTCGAGCCCGCTCCGCCTTGGCCCCTTGAAACAGGGCGCTGTAGTCGGCGAGACTGCTCACGCGGTTGCGGTGGACGAGCCTACCCTTCGGCCCGACCTCTTCGACGACCACCCCGTCGTCGGCGATAAAATAGTCTGTCTCCTTTTTTGGAGACATGTAGATGTCGGGATGCTGATCGAGGTAAGCCCAGACCGAGGTCGTCCCCGACTTGGCCGCCCCGATGATAAGAAAAGTGGGCAGTAGGTGGGAGGCGGCTTTGGTTCCGACACCCACCCATTTCGGCCCACTCACACTTGTAAAGCTCTGCACACCGTCTCCCTCAGCGACTGGACCTATCAGTTAAACCCAACCTAGCTTCCACTATACGGACGCGCACACATAGGGCTCGCTCACCTGCACCTTGCTAGGGGCGGTTGCGACCGGCTTCGGGTAGCCGTGCAGGTGCTAATTCGGGAGCAGACCTCCGCCTTACTTTTTAGCGATCAGCAGCGCCGCTTCGTGAGACAGAGCCTCGAGGCCACCCGCCCCTTCTTTTACACGAAAATAAGTCTTGTGCGCCGCAGGTAGCGCCAACACGTCCCGCGCCAGCGCCTCACCCTCGTCGTCGGGCGTCCGAGCACGCGCCACCCACTCTCGGTAGGGTTTGTCAACCCACCAGCGTGACAGGTAGCAAAGGTCGAGACCGGCGTCCGCCAGCCACACCACCCACTGCCGCACGCTGTAGGCCAGAACGTGACTCGGGTCGCGCCGCCGTTCGACGTCGTTCATCACCGCCGCTAGCTCCACGTTCTCGGGCGACACGTTGTCGACGAGCAGCAAAAGCCCGTCCGCGCGCAGTACCCTGGCCGCCTCCCGCACGAACCGCTCCGGGTCGGCGAAGTGGTGCGCGGCGATGCGGCAGGTGACGAGATCGAACGCTTCGTCTTTAAAGGGCAGGCTCTCGGCGGCGGCGACCACGAAACGCATGTTCCGTTCACCCTCGTCAGCGAGGAATGTCTGGGCCGCCCGCAGCATCTCCGGCGTCAAGTCGGTCGCGGTCACCCGCGCGCCTGCCCGCGCAAAGGCCAGCGCCGTGTGGCCGCCCCCGGTGGCCACGTCGAGAACGGTCTTTTCACGCATCTCGCCCCCTTGTAGCGCCTCGGCGAGCGCGACCATCTGCGCGAGTTCCGCGCCGCTGGCGTGGCCCGGACTCGAGACGTACGCGGCGGCGGTGCGACCGAACTGGGCTTGAACGCGGCGATAGGTTTCGTCTTGGGTCATGGAGAAAGTTTAGTGGTTTCCTAGGTGACGAAGGTCCTCAGATTTCAGACAGAGAGACGGCGCGCCCCATAGCGGTAACCGTTCGTTCGGCAACAGTGCAATCATACAAACCGGCGAAAAGCTCGAGGCTCTACACACGCGCCTGCGATTCCTACCTTTTAACCGGGTTAAAAGGCGAATATAAAGGGTGAGTCCTGGTCCTTAGAACCCTTTACTAAGAAAGGATAAAATTGCCAAACCGTAAAATGGCGTTTAACGTGGCCGAGAGGTGGTCAGCCGGACGAAGCAATACTCGCTAGCCACTACCCAAAAAGGAGTAAGGATGAATTTCAGTTTGCATGGTCGCGTGGCGCTCGTCACGGGCGCGGCACGAGGCTTAGGCAGCGCGATCTCAAAAACGCTGGCAGCGCAAGGTGCCCGCGTGGTCGTCAACGACGTGCGCTCGCAAGAAGGGGCGACCAGGGTTGTAGAGGTGATCCGTAACGGGGGCGGAGAAGCGCTTGCCATCCAAGCTGACGTACTCGACGGTGGTCAGGTCAAGCGTTTGGTCGAGGAAACGGAAGACCACTTCGGACCCGTTGAAATTCTGGTCAATAACGCTGTCGGACCCCAACCGAATAGGCCCTTAGAAGCCTTTACTTGGCAAGACTTTCAGGATCAACTCGACTTTTCTTTAAAAGCGCCGCTGCTCCTCATGCAGGCGACCGTGCCCGCCATGAGGCAGGCACGGTGGGGCCGGGTTATCCACATAGGCAGCGAAATTGCCGAGCTGGGTAACGCCGAACTCAGCACTTATGCGTCGGCAAAAGCAGCTATGACAGGCTTGACGCGCGCTTGGGCGAGCGAGTTTGGCAGCGACGGCATCACGGTAAATCTCGTGGCCCCCGGCTGGATACCCGTTGAGCGACATACAGACCTCTCGGGGATGGAGGCGTACCTCAGTAACGTCCCACTAAGACGACACGGTACCCCCGAAGATATCGGTTTCGCCGTGGCTTTTTTGGCTAGCGACGAGGCCAACTTCATTACGGGACAGCGGCTGGCGGTCAACGGCGGGAAAACGTTTTAACGGTGACCCCACCCGCCCACGAAGTCGCCGCCGACCCCGAAGCCTTGGCGCTGCTCGCCCGAGACCCCAAGATGAACACCCTGCTCGAGGCCTTCGGCCCCTACCGCTGGCCGCTCGCCCCACCTTTTGTCGCGCTCGTGCGGGCGGTTGTCGGTCAGCTCATCTCCGGCGCGGCGGCACGGGCGACCTTTAACCGCCTGGAAGCCGCCACGCAAATCGAGCCCGAACGCCTCCTCGCCTGCACCACTGAAGACCTGCTCGCGCTGGGCGTTCCCCGGCGCAAGGGCGAGTATCTTCACGGGCTCTCACACTACGCTTTGGGGGGCGGTTTGGATGACCTACACACCTTAACGGACGCTGAAGTCATCACCAAGTTGGTCGCGCTTAGAGGCGTGGGCGTCTGGACGGCGGAGATGTTTTTAATCTTTGCGCTCGGTCGCCCGGACGTGTGGCCGCTCGCCGACATGGGCGTCGTGCGCGCCGCCGAAAGATATTACGGTGCGCTTACCCTAATAGAAATGGCCGCGCTCGGGAACCGCTTCCGGCCCTACCGGAGCGCCGCCGTCTGGTACTTGTGGCGCTGGATCGAGGCAAACCCGAGCAGGACTAAGGCGCTAGTGGTTTAGCGTACGTATCCCCGTTCGTTGTAGCGCTCGCCCGCCGCGGCTCCAGTCGTTGCCCTGATGTAAGGGCCACGCGAGCACCAACTGCCCCGGCGTCACGCCCTTTTCAGCAGCTAACGCCCTGACCTGCTCGACGGGCTGTAGGTTTTTGCTGAAGTTGTCACCTTCAAAACGGGGTGAGGTGCGGCGGTAATCGTCCTCAGCAAAGGCGTCGGGGCTCCGTATCTTCCCCGTTAGGAAGCCGCGCCCGAGCGGGCTGTAGGGCACAAAGCCGATCTTGAGCTTGCGTAGGGTCGGCAAATCAGACTCCAGGTCGCGCGACCAGAGTGAATAATCGGTCTGTAAAGCGCTGATTCAATGACTGTTATGGGCTCGCCGAATCGTTTCCAGCGCGGCCCCGGAGAGCCTCAAAGAGCGCATCTTACCCGCCGTGACAAGCTCCTTCATCGCGCCGCCCGTCTCTTCAATCGGCACATCCGGGTCGGCGCGGTGTTGATAGTAGTCGCCGTGCTCGACGCTGAGGCGTTTCGTTGCTGACCATGAAGGACCTGTCTCTACGGCGTTCGTTGCCGAATTTGGTCGCCAGCACCCCCCCCTCCCTTCTGCCCCGGATAGCGCGCCCCACGAGCCTTTCGTTCGTAAAGGGCCGTACATGTCGGCAGTACCGAGGAAGGTCACACCGTGGCGATGGACTTGGCCTCGTCGCCGGGACCGTAAAACTCGCTCATCCCCATACACCCGAGTCCGAGCACGCTCACCCTAGGACCCTCCGTACCCAGCTTGCGTGTGTTTATGTCTCCTCCTTAGGGTCAGTGGGTGCAGGGAGCTTTGTCAGAGCCGCTGCAAACGCTTCGGCAGGGGCTTGTTAGCGTAGCAGCATGAACCTAAACGGCAAAACTGCGCTCGTGACCGGGGGCAGCAAAGGCATCGGTTACGGCGTGGCCGCGGCGCTCGTCCGCGAAGGCATGAACGTGGTCCTCACCGCGCGCAACGGCGGTGAGGTCGAAGCGGCGGCGCAGAGGCTCACCGAGCAGGGGCCGGGGCGGGCACTAGGGTTAAGGTGCAACGTCCGTGAATACAGCGAGCAAGAGACCGTTGTGGAGAAAACCGTCGCCGAGTTCGGCGGCTTGGACGTGCTCGTCGCCAACGCCGGGGTCGGCACCTTCGCGCCGATTCAGGAGATGTCGCAAGACGATTGGCACGACGTCATCGATACGAACCTGACGGGCGTCTTTTACAGCGTCAAGGCGTCGTTAGCCGCGCTTAAACAGGGCGGCGGCTACATCTTTACCATCTCGTCGTTGGCCGGGCGCAACCCAATGGCTGGGGGCTCGGCCTACAACGCCAGCAAATTCGGCCTGAACGGCTTTAGCGAAGCAATCATGCTCGACTTGCGGCAGGACGACGTTAAAGTTTCCACCATCATGCCGGGGTCGGTAGCGACGCACTTTGGCGGGCATACGCCCTCGGACGAGGACGCCTGGAAGATTCAGCCCGAGGACATCGCCGAGCTTGTCGTCACGCTTCTCAAAATGCCCGCGCGGACGCTGCCGAGCCGGGTCGAGGTGAGGCCGAGCAAACCGCCCACAAAGTAGGGACTGTTCCAGCCTTCACTTGGCTATTACAACGATCACGTGTCGGGCGGTAGCGAGACAACCATCGGTTGTGCGTCTATTGGGCCGTGGCGTTGTGTTAGAAATGAGACACTTTTCGCTGAAGTGCTCCATTCAGCCAACTTAAACCGTAGCCATGTATCATCAAGTTGAGCCTGGATGGTTACAGTTCGCCCGTTGCAACGTGTCATCGACTCTGGAGTGCAGTCAACGCTGTGTCGAGGAGGTCGGCCAGCGACACTTCGCCGTCCGTCTCCGCCCAGGCGGTTAGTGCGATGTCGAAACAGGTGAGTCCACAAAGGACGATTGCCCGAGCGGGTACTTCGCGCCCAAAAGGACCGGGCGGCACGCGTTCGGTCACAATTGGAATCAAGATTTCGGCCCAAGCTAGATGTTTCTCGAGGTGCCGGGCGCGTAATGAAGCGGTACTGGTCATGACCCGTACCGTGCGCAGCGACCCGCGAACGTCAGCCTCGGTGGACTCGATGAGTTTGTCTAGCGCCCGCCGCCACGACGT
>CADCWP010000266.1:0-384 GCA_902806425.1 uncultured Truepera sp. | reverse complement strand
ATCGAAGCCCTGTTCGGCAAAAAGCGCCATCGCGTGCTCGGCAATGTCCACTCGCACCCGTCCCCGTGTCCGGTCGCGGAGAGTGAGTGAAGGAACAACCGCATTCCTTGTCATATATGCATCATACACTAACGGACTTGACAGTTACTGCCATAATAGGCGTATAGTGTCACAAGAAGGTCATTTACGTTTAAGGAGAAGCTAATGGAAAACCGCACGTTAGGAACGCAGGGCCTCGAAGTCTCCGCTATCGGCCTCGGAGCGATGGGTATCTCGCTCGCTTACGGACCGTCAGACGAAGCAGATGGCGTCGCCACGATTCAACGCGCCCATGAGCTGGGCGTCACGTTTTTCGATACCGCAGAGCTATACGGCTGGGGTGAG
>CADCWP010000265.1:27729-50108 GCA_902806425.1 uncultured Truepera sp. | reverse complement strand
AGAACACGCCTTTCTCCCTCGTCTGCACAGGATCAAACCCTGTTGAGATTGCGGCAGCAACAGCCCCTAGTCCAAGGCCAAGGAGACGCTGTCGCGTTAGCTGCTGGCTGATCTTGTTGTCCCGTTCCATCTGTCACCCCTACAGTTAGACACCTCGAGAGGAATTTTTTTCTAAGACTATGTGCTCTACTACACCACGTAGACCTGATCCGGAAAACAACCTTGCACCCGGACGATGAGGTCTTAGTCACCCTGGGTTATCGCTTGCACACGCGCGACGTGTTCGGAAGCCTGGAACGAAAATTGTAATGGAAAGCCTCTATGAGGCGGACCCTATGCGTGTACTTTGCGGTCAGGACGAAAACCAAAACCAACCGGAACTCTTAAGAGTTGTTAGGCGAGGTTCCCAGATGAAGGCTGTGGCTCAGGCACGCTCGAGATGGCGCGAACTTACGGCGACGATGCTGCTCGTCTCGGGTTCCCTGGCACCGGCACAAGAGGCCGTTCCAGCCGAGGGTGACCTTGCCGAAACCCTCAAGCGAGAATCGGTGGCGTTAAGAGACGCCACCGACCTTCATCCTCTCATGGAGAGGATCGGCGACGCTCGCTACGTACTCCTCGGCGAAGCGTCGCACGGCACGTCGGACTACTACCTATGGCGGGCGCGCCTCAGCCGACGGCTCATCGAGGAGAAAGGCTTTTCCTTCGTGGCCGTCGAAGGAGACTGGCCCGACCTCTACCGCGTCAACGACTACGTCAAGAACCGTCCTGGCTCGGGCAGGACAGCCTATGACGTTCTGAACGCTTTCGAGCGCTGGCCAACTTGGATGTGGGCCAACTGGGAAGTGGTCGCCTTCGTCGAATGGCTGCGGAAACACAACGACGCGCTGCCGAACGCGGACAAGGTCGGGTTTTACGGCCTGGACGTCTACGGCTTATGGGCGTCGCTGGACGCGGTGCTCACGTACGCCGAGCGCGAAAAGCCCAGTCTCCTCGAGGTCGCCAAGCGGGTCCGAACTTGCTTCGAGCCCTATGAAGAGGACGAGGTGGCCTACGCCCAAGCCACGCTTTCGGGCACGTCCTGTGAAGCCGAAGTGACCGCGCTACTCAGGGCGCTGCGCTCGAACTCCTGGTGGTTTGACGATCCCGAAGCCAGCTTCGATGCCGAGCAGAACGCTTTTGCCATCGTGAACGCCGAGCGTTACTACCGCGCCATGATGGCGGGCGGGCCGGAATCCTGGAACATCCGCGACCACCACATGGCCGACACCTTAGACCGCCTGGTGGCGCACTACAGAGGTGGTGCCAGAGCCATCGTCTGGGAGCACAACACGCATATCGGCGACGCAAGGGCCACCACGATGGCGGAGGAGGGCATGGTCAACGTCGGCCAGCTTGTGCGGCAGCGGCGTGAGGATGAAGGGGTCGTACTCGTCGGTTTCGGGTCCTACCGGGGTCGTGTGGTCGCCGCCGGGGCTTGGGGCGGCGAGATGGAGCGCATGAGCGTGCCGGAGGCTCAAGTAACCAGTTGGGAAGCGGTCTTCCACGAAGCGGGAAGGGGCGATAGGCTGATGATCCTCGACGGGCTCGAGACCCATGAAGCAGCTCTCGAGCCGCGTGGGCACCGCGCTATCGGCGTCACCTACAATCCCGGGTTCGACCCCTTCAACTACGTGCCGACCGTTTTGCCGAGGCGCTATGACGCCTTTATCTACCTCGAGGAGACGAAAGCGCTTCATCCCCTACATATGGAGCACCCTGAAAAGGGGCCGCCTCAACTTTATCCCTGGGGTTTCTGAAGGAGGGCGATGACCCGCTACCTCGGCGCGCCCTCCTTATCCGCTGCCACCTTCATTCTGCAACTTGCTCTGCTGCACGGCGAAGATGTGCAGCAGGTTTACCACTTCGCCTTTATGGCCGTCAGTCTGGCGCTGCTCGGCTTTGGTGCCAGCGGTTCGCTCCTCAGCGTGTGGGGGCGTCGCCTCTCGCCACTCCCCCTCTGTCTGGGTTTCGGTAATCACCACCGTAGGCGCTTACCTCGTTATCAACCACCTGCCTTTCGATTCATTTTGCATCGCTTGGGACCCCAAGCAGCCCTTCTACCTAGCGCTCTACTTTTTAGCTGCGGCCGTGCTTTTCTCTTTGGCGGCCTTCTCGTTGGTGGCGAGCTGATGGGGACTGGAGAGCGAGGCAAATCGCACCTGGTCTACGGGGCCAACCTTATCGGGTCGGCCTTGGGGTCGCTCGGCGCGCTCTCTGCGCTCGAGGCTTTCGGGGGCGTCGGCACAGTGATTCTCGCCGCCCTCTTGGGTGTAGCCTCGGGCCTGCTGTTTCTCGACGTTAGGGCGCTGCGATGGCCACAGGGAGTTGCAGCGGCTCTCCTACCGGTCGGGCTCATCGTCATCGGTGTGGGGGTGCTCCTGAGACCGCCCGAGCTTTTTGCCCAGCGGCTGTCACCTTATAAAACCCTCCCCACGTGTCCCCTAAAGGTACACCCGGTACGGTTACCCGGCTGACAAGCTTCGGGCCTCAACCGTACGAAATCGCCACATCGGGCCGTCGTGATTCTGGAATAATAGGCGCTGTTTCCGTTGTTGTCAGCCACAAAGCTGGTGGCAAAGGGCGCTTAAATTGGCAGTACAGGGGGAAAACATGACCGAGCAGCAAGCTGTACTTTCCTGGCTCAAGGACGCTCACGCGATGGAAGTAGGGGCCATCCCGACGCTTAAAGACCACGCGTCGGCAGCCGAAGCCTACCCCGACGTGCAGGCGAAGCTTAATGAGCACGCCGACGTCACCCGCCGCCACGCCGAGCTGATAGAGGGGTGCATCACGCGTTTAGGCGGAAGTCCCTCCGCGCTTAAAGAAGCGGTCAGCAACGTGATGGGCAAGGTGACGGGGATCGCCAACTTGCCTGCTAAAGACACCGTTATCAAGAACGCCCTTGGCGATTATGCTGCCGAGCACTTCGAGATCATCTGCTACACATCGCTGATCGCCGCCGCCGAGCACATGAGCGACCGCGAGACGGCTGAGGTGTGCGGGCAGATTCTCCGGGACGAAGAGGAGATGGCCGGGTGGTTGGAGGCGCAGATCTCCCCTCTTACCCAAAAGTTCTTGACCGAACAGACCGGTGAGGACGATCCGGACGCGCCGAGTGCGCTGGGCAACGTCAGGCAGACGGTCGCGGGGTTGGGGGAGCAGGGCAAGGATTTGGCCTCCAACGTCGATACAAAAACCGCGCTGCTCGGTGCGGGTGCGCTTCTAGCGGGCGCGGGCGCGGCGCTACTTGTCGGTCAGGCGCTTCGTGGTGGTTCTGCTGGCGGCGACTCGTCGGCTAAGGACGATACGGAAGGCCTGGAGAATGCTTACGAGGCTCCAGCCACAGGTTACGAAGCCGCAGCTGTAGCGGAGATGGCTGTGGTGGACGTCGACGTCGTAGAGGTGGGCGTAGCCGATATGGACGCGGTGGATATGGACACAGTAGATATGGGCTTGACCGCCGAGCCCATCGAACTGATCAACCTGCCGGAGGAAACGTTGGACGCGGGCGCGGCGGGTCAGGGGGCTGAACCTACGCTGGATTTCGGTTTTCAGAGCGACCAGGGTCTGGGCGAAAGCTTCGGCCAAGATGACGGGTCCGCCCTGATGGCGGACCTCCAAGACCAAACCGACGTTTACACCGAGGTCTGGCTCGTGCCGGGACCCTACAGCGGGATCGGGCCGAGCGGCTACGACAGCGCCGGGGACCCCATCGGTCAGGAGGTCTTCTCACGTCTGACCCAGCATGGGCAGATCGACGCCGCAAACATTGAGATCACCATCGACAACGGTGAGGTACTCTTAGAAGGCACCGTCGACAGTGAGGAGACCAAACGCCTCGCCGAGGAGGCGGTCGAGAGCATCATGAACGTGAACAACGTGCAGAACCTTTTACAGGTAGCGGGTGAAACTCTCTAGCAGCAGCTCGAGCGCACCTTAGCTCTACACCCCAAGCCTTAAGAACCGAGGCGCATAGAGGTCAAACGGCCTCATGTGCGCCTCGGTTTTTAGCGGTGCCTATACACACCTGCCCGTAGCAACGCTTGTGGGTTCACTCTTGCTCTGCGGCTTTATAGGCGCTCTTGCGGCTGGCGTCTGAGGTGCGCGCAGAGACGGGCGCGCTGCTCGTAACGCCCACTAAAGTTTTGTCAGTGACGCCGGGTTAGCGTCTTCTAGGGGTTTCATGCTAACTGTATTGGCTGTCTTTACACTTGTCTTATGGGTTTTCCTCACTACAGATTGGTTTTTGGGTGTTCGCAAGGTCGCCAAGCTGAGCGAGGCGCACGGCGAGTTGGACGAGTACCCCTTGCTGTCGGTAGTCATCCCCGCCCTTAACGAAGCTGACACCGTCGAAGAGGGTCTTCGGTCGGTCCTGACCCAGGCGTACCCGAACCTCGAGGTCCTCGTCCTCAACGACCGCTCGACGGACCGGACGGGTGAGATTTTAGAGCGCCTGAGGGAAGTGTATCCGCAACTCCACGTCATCCACATCAAGGAGCTGCCCAGCGGCTGGCTCGGCAAAAATCACGCGCTGCACGTCGGCGCGCGGAGGGCGCGCGGTGACTGGCTGCTCTTCGCCGACGCGGACGTGCAGTTTGGTCCCGGCGCGCTTCTAACCGCCGTCAGCTACGCGGTGCGGCGCGACCTCGATCACCTGACGGCGGTTCCCCAGATGGTATCAAAAAGTCCGTGGCTTAAATCTTTCGTGTCGGCGTTTATGCTGCTGTTCAGCTTCGGCGTCCTGCGCGCCTCCGCCCCCGCGACCAAAGCCTACGTCGGCTTGGGCGCTTTTAATCTGCTCAGGCGCTCGGTCTACGAACACATCGGCGGGCATGGTCCCATCGCGCTGCGGCCCGATGACGATATGATGCTCGGTAAGCTCGTCAAGGGTGCAGACTTTAAGCAGGAGGTGGTTTTGGCGACCGAACTGCTGCGCGTCGAGTGGTATAAAAGCGTGCGCGAGGCCATCCGCGGCCTTAACAAAAACGCTTTTGCCGGACTTTTCTACTCCGTGCCTGCTGTTTTACTCGTGACCTTCGCCTTGGCGCTGACGCATGTTCTACCCTTTGTCGCCGTGTTTACGGCTACTGGGCTGCCGCAGTTTCTCTACGCGCTCGTCCTGGCCAATATCGTGTTCGTCTACGCGCTCGCCGGACAGTTTATGAGGTTGCCCTTCTGGTGTGCGGCGCTCCATCCGGTCGGGACGGCGCTCCTCATCTACGCGATCTTGGAATCTGCCGCCAAAGCGACCTGGAGGGGGGGCATCAACTGGCGTGGGACGTTCTACCCGCTCGAGCAGCTTAAAAACAACAAGGTGTGAACCGGGGATACTCGCGTCTATTTCCAACACCTGCGTGAGGTTTCCCTACGTGACCCCCCTACGCCCTCGCCGCCACACACGCTAAACTACGCCAAGTCGGAATCAGGGAAAGGGCCTGCCCATAGAACATTTATTTAGACTTACCGGCGTCGGCGTTACCGAGACCGACGCCCGCACGGGGCGCTTCAGGCGTGCCAACCGGGCGTTTTGTGAGATGGTGGGGTATAGCGAAGCGGAGCTTCGGGACAAAACCTACGCCGCGCTGCGCCATCCGGACGACCTGGCGCAGCGCGCAGCCCCCACGATGACTCAGGGGGGCGAGTGGCGCGGCCTGCGTAAAGACGGCGCTGCGGTGTGGCTCGAGCTGCACGTCACCGCGTTCCCGGATAAGGGGCGAAGCGGCGCGGCTGACGACACCCACGTCACGGTCGTTACCGACGTCACCGGGCATAAACGCACCGAGGAGGCGCTGCGCCAGAGCGAGGGACGCTTTTCACAGGCGTTTAACGCCGGACCGGTAGCCGCCTGCATCACGACCTTGGGGGTGGAGACGGTTCTCGAGGTCAACGAAGCCTTTACCGAGCTGACCGGCTACCGCCAAGAGGACGTCGTGGGCCGAAGCTGCGACGAGCTCGGTATGTGGGCGTCCGCCACCGATCAGGCCGCGCTAAGGCGCGAGCAGGACGCGGCGGGCAACATCCGCAACCTCGAGCTGAAGCTCCGTACCAAAGCGGGTGAAGCGAGAGACGTGGTGCTGTCGTCGGGTATGGTCAGTTTGGAGGGCCATCACGGTCACCTGAGGATGTTTCACGACATCACCCGGCGCAAAGAGGCCGAGGTCTGGCTGGAACTGCTGCGGCAGGCGATGGACAACGCCGAAGAGGTCGTCGTCGTGACCAGCGCCGACCTCGACCCGCCCGGACCCCGCATCATCTACGTCAACGCAGCCTTCACCAAGATGACCGGCTACGCGCCGGATGAGGTCATCGGAAGGACGCCGCGCCTATTTCAGGGGCCTCAGAGCGACCGGGCGGTGCTGCGGCGGATGCGCCGCCAACTCGAGCGGGGACGGGCGTTCAGGGGCGAAATCGTCAACTATCGCAAAGACGGTACCCCTTTCATTCTGGCGTGGGACGTCGCCCCTATTCGTGGCGACGAGGGAACGCTCACCCACTACGTTTCAACTCAGCATGACGTGACCAAGCGGCGCGGCCTGGAGCGCGAGCTTTTAGACATCAGCGCCCGTGAGCAGCGGCGCGTCGCGGGCGATCTGCACGACTCGGTGCAGCAGCAGCTTATCGGCACCGCCATGCAGGCCAAGCGTCTTTTAGACGTCACAAAGGTCGAAACGCCCGAACTCGCCGACAGGCTGGGCGAACTCTACGCGTCGATCCAGGAGGGCGTGCGGAGCGTCCGTACGGTTCTCAGCAACATCACGCCGGTTCAACCAACTGAAAACGGTCTGATGGTGGCGCTCACCAGCATGTGCCAGCGGGTCACCACGCTTTTCGGAACACCCTGCACCTTCAGCTTCGAGCAGCCCCTGCTGATGCACGATTTTGAGCGCGCCACGCACCTCTACTACATCGTTCAGGAGGCCGCCATCAACGCCGCCAAACACGCCGGGGCGACCCGTATCGACGTGCGTTTGGCGGGTAGCGGAGCGGGCTACACCCTGACGGTCATTGACGACGGCAGGGGCATCTCCGAAGAGGTAATGCAGCACCGGGGCATGGGGCTCGAGCTGATGGACTACCGCGCTAAACTCCTAGGCGTAGCGCTCGAGGTCAGCTCGGTGCCGGGACAGGGAACGACCGTGAGCTGCTCTTTTGACGACGCGGACAACGTTCATACCACGACGAAAGATGACGGCCTGCGGCTCCGCCTGTAAGGACGCGGGCCAACCGTGTCGGTAGCGTGTCAAGTTGGGTCAGATCAACCTCTCAGCGTTTGTGCCTAAAGCATCTCTACGCGATCCCCCGTTACAGCAAGTGAAGTGCAGGGGTCTACTTTAACCTCGGCTAGTGAAGGCACGTCGTACTTCGCACGCTCCGCGTCCGTCGTCGCTAAGTAAACCGGCCCGAAAACAGGCGTCTGAAAGCTGCTCTTAGGTTTCCACTCGTTGTGAAGTTACAATTTAGAACCTAAATGGCTGAGCCCAGCGGCCCCAATCTGGTCAAACTCGCTAAGGACGTCAGCGCAAAAGTGTTGTCGACAATCGACAAACACTATATAGTGAGCGCAGCAGTGAGGGCGAGCCCTGATGAAAATAACTTACAAAGACATAGACGCGCCGCACAGGGCGAGCTGGGTAAAGGCGTGTGGGGAGAGCCTGACGCCGTGCTGCTCGAGGCACCCAAACGTACCCACAAGAACCCAACCAAGTTCAATAGGTCCGACACCGTTTGGTTTAGACGAGAAGCTGAAGAAACCCTTCCGCTCCAGGTAGCTGATATGCGTTCATATGCCGTCGCCTGTAACGCCGCCAGTGCCCGCCTCGAGCGTTTCTTGGAGCGATTTCAACCTCTCCAGCCGGTAAAGGAGCTTTATGTGGCTTAAGGACAAAGTCGCCGTCGTCACCGGGGCGGCCTCAGGGATCGGCCGCGCCACCGCCCAGCGGTTTGCACAAGAGGGTGCCTGTGTCGTTTTGGCGGACGTCGATGAGGGTGGCCTCGAGCAGGTAGTGGCCGCCATACACGCAGCGGGCGGCCAAGCCTGTTCAAAACGGTGTGACGTCAGTCAAGAAGCCGAGGTCGCGGCCCTGATGGCGTTTGCCGCGGCTACCTACGGCGGCCTCGACACGGTGTTTAACAACGCCGGGATCGAACAGCCGACCACGCCCTCTGCCGAGGTGACCGAAGCGCTTTTCGACAGGATTATCGGCGTCAACCTTAAGGGGACCTTTTTCGGCTGTAAGCACGCTGTTCCGCACCTCCGGAAACGTCGGGGCGGCACTGGCACAATCGTCAACAACAGCTCGGTGAGCGCTTTTGCCAACGTCGGCGGCAACGTCTCCTACGCCGCCTCCAAGGGCGCGGTGATGTCGCTGACACGCGTGCTCGCGCTTGAGTATGCCCGTGAAAACATCCGCGTCAACGCCGTCTGTCCCGGCGTGATCGACACCGGCATGAACCGCCGCAACCTGGAGCTGGCGAGCGACCCGGACGCCGTGCAGGAGCGCTGGCTGGACGCCACGCCGCTGGGCCGTATGGGCACGCCCGAGGAGGTCGCGCAGACGGTTCTCTATCTGGCGAGCAGCCAGTCGTCGTTTACCACCGGCGTCGGTCTCCTGATCGACGGCGGGCGCGTCGCTACCTAAGCGTTACTTGACAGGGAGAGACATGGACCTAGATATCCGCTTCGACACCTACTACGACTTTGATGAGCTGACCGAGAGGCTCCACGCCCTCGTCGCCGCGTATCCAGAGTTGGCTAGGCTCGAGTCGTTGGGCAAAACCCACCAGGGCCGCGACATCTGGGCCGTGACGCTGACCAACCCCGACACCGGCCCCGCCGAGCACAAACCCGGCTACTATCTCGACGCTCAGATTCACGCCGAGGAGCACGCCACGAGCGCCGTCGCGCTCTACACGGTTCACTACCTATTGACGAACTATGGCACCGACGAGGAGGTGACAAGGCTTTTAGACCAACAGGTTTTCTACGTCCTCCCCCGCCTCAACCCGGACGGCGCTGAGGTTGCGCTTAGGGCACCCTACTACCCGTGGTGCGGCAACGGGCGCTTTTTGCCGGAGCACGACCGGCACACCGGGCTCATACCAGGAGACATCGACGGGGACGGTTTTATCGTCTCGATGCGAGTGCCCGACCCCAAGGGCGAGTGGAAGCGCGCACGCGACCCGCGCCTGATGGTGCAACGCGAACCCGGCGAGGAGGAGGGCGACTTCTACCGGGTCTATCCCGAAGGGCTGATCCGCGACTACGACGGCGTACACGTCCCCATCGAACGGCCCTTCGACGGCAATCTCAACCGCAACTTCCCGGTGAACTGGTCGGGAGCTGAGTACGGCGCGGGCGAGACGGCCCTTTCAGAACCCGAGAGCCGCGCGCTCGCCCGCTTTATTTTGGATCACCCCAACATCGCCGGGATGAACGCCCTGCACACGCACGGCGGCATCATCTTGCGGCCCAGCATGACCCAAAGCGACGCCAGCATGAGCCCGAGGGACCTGGCGCTCTACACCGCTCTGGGCGAAGTCGGGACCAAACTTACAGGCTATCCGACTATAAGCATTTTTGAAGAGTTTACGCCGGACAAGTCCCAACCCCGGCGCGGCGGCCTCATGGACTGGACGTACGAGGAGATGGGCATCATCTCGTTCGCCACCGAGGTTTGGGACCTCGAAACCGAGGCGGGTGTCGACAAGGTCGCCTTTTACAACCTGCACCCGCGCACGGAGGAGGTGCAGGAAAAGGTCTTCGCGTGGGTTCTGGAAAATGTGGGCGAGCAGGGCTACCGGGACTGGACGCCGTTCGAGCACCCGCAGCTCGGCCCGGTCGAGGTCGGCGGGATGGTCTACATCTGGACCTACCGCAACCCACCACCCGCACTGCTAAGGGACCTTTGCCACAAAAACATGCGCTTTTTACTGCACCACGCTGCCGCCGCGCCGCGCGTGCGGGTGGGCGACGTGCGGGCCGAGGCTTTGGGTGCGAACCTCTATAAAATCCGCGCGGTAGTGAGCAACCACGGCTATTTGCCCACGAACCTCTCGGATGTGGCGATTCAGAAGGGCACCGCCAAGGGTGTAGAGGTGGCGCTCGAGCCCAATGACGCCGAACTCGTCATGAACCCGCCCCTAGTCGACTTGGGGCATCTGGCGGGGCGCAACGAGCGCCTCTACCCGTGGTCCCCGTGGGGGCAACAGTGGTCGCCGGTCACTAAGGTCGCGGAGTGGCTCGTGCGGGGTGAGGCAGGCTCGAGCGTGACGGTTAGCGCAAAGTCGGAAAAGGGCGGCACGCACCGGCTGGAGGTGGCGCTCGGTGGCTGAGGCAAGTTTAGACGAGGTGTTTTCGTTTATCGACGCGAACGCGGAGGACGCCGTCGCGGAGTTGCAGACGCTCCTGCGCCAGCCCAGCATCTCGGCGCAGAACATTGGGTTGGAGAAGTGCGCGGAGCTGCTCAACGACCAGATGGTGCGGGCGGGAGTCGCGGACACGCAGATTCTCCCCACCGACGGCGGTCCACCCGTGGTGGTCGGGTTTGTCAAGAACCCCACCGCCGAGCGGACGCTCCTCTGTTACGGCCACTACGACGTGCAGCCGCCGGAGCCCCTGGACAAGTGGCACTCCGACCCCTTCGGCGCGACCATACGGGACGGCGTCATCTACGCGCGCGGCGCGACCGACAACAAGAGCGGCTGCCTGGCCTTCGTCAAGGCGGCGCAGGCGTATCTGGAGACGCAGGGCGCGCCGCCCGTCAACCTCGTCTTTCTCTTCGAGGGCGAGGAGGAGGTCGGTAGCCCGCACCTGGAGGCCTTCGTCGAGAAGCACAAGGACCTGCTGAGGTGCGACGCCTCCATCGGCCTCGACGGCGGGGTGAACCGCACCAGCCTCAAGCCGGAGATTCACTTAGGGATAAAAGCCATCCTCTACGTCGAGCTGCGCGTCAAGGGGCTCAAGACCGACATCTGGTCGGGCCGCGCGCAGACCGTCAAGAGCCCCGTGTGGCGGCTCGTCCACGCGCTTGCGAGCATCTTCGACCCCGAGACGGGGGCGGTGCTGATCGACGGCTGGTACGACGACTGGATTTCACCCGACGCGGACGACGAGCGCTTTCTTCGTGAAGAAGTCGAGTTCTTCAATCGGGAGGAGTACCGGCGGCAGCTCGGCGCAACCCACCTGAGCACCGAAGACGACCTCGAGCTGTTGCGCCGCGCGCACTTCGGCGCGAGCGCCAACATCTGCGGCCTCGAGGCGGGTTACACCGGTGAGGGCGGCAAGACCATCGTCCCAGCGGAGGCGACGGCCAAGCTCGACTTCCGCTGCCCACCGCGCCTCGAGCCCGAACGCCAGTTGGAAAAGCTCGAGGCACATCTGCTCGCGCGCGGCTACGACGACATCGAGGTGATCGTCCACACCGCGCGCAAAAATCCCTATAAAACCGCCGCCCGCGAAGCTATCTCGCAAGCGACCATCCGCGCCGCCGAGCGCGTCTTCGGCACCACCCCGCTTGTGCAGGGCGTGTCAATCCAGGGCATCGTCATGCTCGCTATCCCGCACCCAGCGGTGTTATCGGGTTTCGGCGCGCCGGACAACAACCTCCACGCCCCAAACGAAAACATGCCTGTCGACCGCTTTATTCAGGGCATTCAGTACGCCGCCGCCATTATGCATGAGTACGCGCTCACTGCACCGTGAATCGCCAAGGAGAAACGATGAACAGCAACCCGAACGTCACCGGAATCAAGCACATGGCCTTCGCCGTCCGCAGCGCCGAGGACGCGCTGCGCACCTATCAGCAGTTTTTGGGGGTGCCCGAAGACACACCCATCGAGGCGTACGTCAAATCGCGCAACCGCGTGGCGCTCTTTCGGCTCGGCGGTACCGAGTACCAGCTCTGCGAGAGTATGGACCCGGATGGGCGCTTTGCCAGCTGGATTAAGACGCGCGGCGAAGGGTTGCACCACATCTGCTATGAGGCCGCGGATATCGAGGCGGCCTTGAGACACGCCCAAGCCAACGGCGCGACCTTGCGCGAGTGCAAAGCTTGTGGCGTCACCGGCAGCCACCCGCACCCGGAGGGCTTTGTGGCATTTTTGGACAACGACGCGGGTGGGGTCGAGATCGAGTTCATGCAGGTCTACACTCCGGATGAGCTGAGCGAGTATGAAAAGGTCAAGGGTATCTGATGGACCTCGCTGTTCCCTTGGCGAAGCGTGCCCGGACGCTGGTGACTCGAGGCTACCCCGACACCCCGAACACCTCCGACCGAGCGCCCGAGGTGGCCGTCATGGCGACCCTCAAGGCCCTCGCGCGCGGCGAGACCCACTACACCGACCGCCCCGGTATTCTGCCGCTGCGCGAACAGGTCACCAGGTTGCTCAACAAGCGTTTTGGCGTAACGGTCGACCCGAAAGCCAACACGGTTATCACCTGCGGCGTGACCGAGGCACGTTTCGTAGCCGTACAGGAGCTTTTAGCACCCGGCGAAACGCTCTACGCCGGTGCTGAACTCGAGCAGCTTTTCGGTGCGCTCACAGTGCGCGGCAGCGAGTTTGCCGAAACGCCGGAGGAGGCCCGCGTGCTGTACCTCTCGAGCCGCATGGATGAAGGTGACCAGCGCAGGTTGCTGGGGCATATCTCGGACACAGCGACGGTCGTGTTTGAGCTAAACCAGACTACAAACACCTTTCACCCGGCGCAGTTAGAGGCGTTTCAGAATCGGACGGTGACCATCGGCGATCTTGCCACCGAAAGCGGCCTGGAAAGCTGGCGCGTCGGCTTCCTGGCCGCGCCGCCCGCGAGCGCAGCGGGCTTGCGAGACTTCAAGCAGGCGCTGACCATCTGCACCACCAACCTCTCGCAGTGGGCGGCGCTGGCCGTTTTAGAGGAGAGATGAACGAGGTGCTGAACACGCTCGCGGCTATTCAGCAACTTGAAGGGGCCAAGCTGCGCTACGCCCTCATGGATTTAGCCAAAGAGGTGCCCGACGCCATCGCCCTAGGGCGCGGCGACCCCGACCTAGATACGCCAGCGTTTATCGTGCAGGCGGCGCGTGAGGCACTCACAGGGCCGCTCCCGGTGGCACCCGTGGCCGGGTTGCCGGAACTGCGCGAGGCGGTAGCCGCTAACGCTCTACGCGACCACGGGCTCGAGCAGGGCAGCGAGAACGCGCTCATCACCACCGGCGGGCAAGAGGGTCTATTTTTAGTGATGAGCACCCTTCTCGAGCCCGGCGACGAGATTCTGGTGCCCGACCCGCGCTACACCTCGTACGATCAAGCTATCCAACACACTGGCGCGACCAGTGTGAGCGTCCCGACCTATGCCGAGGACGGTTTCGACCTGCGCCCCGAGGAGGTAGAAAAGCGCCTTACTCCGAATACCAAGGCGCTCCTGCTGGTGACGCCGAGCAACCCGACGGGTGGCGTCATCACCCAGGCAACCGCCGAGAGGCTTGCCGAGCTGGCCAGCAAACACAACTTCGTCATCATCAGTGACGAGATCTACGGCAAGTTTGTGTGGGAACCGCACACCCATGTCTCCGTCGCTTCGCTGCCGGGAATGCGCGAGCGGACGGTGACGCTGAGCGGCTTTTCCAAAGCCTACGCCATGACGGGCTGGCGCGTCGGCTATATTCTCGCGCCGGAAAACGCAGTTCGCGCGATGGCTGCCATCAAGACGCATACGACCGGGCCGGTGGCGACGCTCAGCCAGCGTGCAGCGCTCGCAGCAGCGCATGGGGACGACGCCTGCGTCCGCGAGTTCCGTCACATTTACGCCGAGCGCCGCGCCCTTGTCGCCCAGGGTTTGAGCCACATGGGCTTGGGTTACAGCGACCCCCGGGGCGGCTTCTTTTTCTGGGCAGACGCCTCGAGCACCGGGTTGCGTGCGTTGGAACTCAGTTACCTGCTGCTCAAGGAGGCTCGAGTCCTTGTTTTCCCCGGCACGGCCTTTGGTGAGAGCTGGAGCGACTACCTTCGCATCACTACCCTGCAACCCACCGAGGTGCTGCAAGAAGCCGTCTCCCGTATGACGCCTGTTGTCGAACGCTACGCCCGCGAAGCTGCTGCACGCCACTAAAGAGGAGCCTTGTTATGAGTGAAGCTACGAGCCTGACCGTCGGAACCGCTACTGCCAAGCCTGGGGCAGTGGCGCGCGGCGTTATCCCCGTAACCACCATGCCCGGAGGCGGCGACCTCGGCGTGCCGGTCATCGTCATCAACGGCACTAAGGCGGGTCCGTGCGTTTGGGTGGACGGGGCTATCCACGGCGACGAACCCGAAGGCCCGCTGACCTGTTATCTGCTGGCCCAAGAGGTCGATCCTGCCAGGCTCTCCGGAACGCTCGTGCTGGTGCCGATTATGAACGTCGGCGCGTACGAAGCGGCGCAGCGTGGCAACCCATTCGACACCTTCAGCTACGACATGAACCGCATCTATCCGGGGCGTGCCGGGGGTTACTTGACAGAGCGCGTCGCACACGCGCACAGCGAATGGATGGTGAAGGTTGCCGACTACGAACTCTCGATTCACTCGGGCGGCAATCACTCGTACCTGTCCGAAACCATCTTCGCCACCGAGGACGCCGCTTCGCAGGAGCTGGCGCGGGCGATGGGTCCGGGCTGGAAGCTCGCGCTGAGGGCCATCAGCCCCAAGGGCAACCCGATGGGCGTGATGGTGGACGCGGGTAGGGCGGGCATCACCGTCGAGCTGGGTGGACGCTCGGCGACGAGTCCGCGAGCGTTCAACTGGGTCGGGCGCACGCTGGCCGACGCGGTGCTGAACGTGCTGCGGCACTACAAGATGCTGCCGGGTAGGGCGCGCTACGAGAAAGTGCGCTACACCGGCGTTCAGCACGCGCTATTGGCACCGGTCAGTGGAACCTTCGTGGCCCAGGCGGGGCTCGAGTTTCAAGAGCCGCTTAAACAGGGCGACAAACTGGCGACGATCTACGGTGTCTACGGCGACCCGCTCGCCGAGCTGCGCGCGCCCGTAGACGGCATGGTGTTCGGCCTGAGGGCGCTGCCGAACGTCGTGACCGGCGACTGGTGCTGCTTCTACGCAGAAGTTCAGGGCACCCTTCCCGAATGACCCGGCTCGAGGCGCTCCTGGGCGAACTTATACGTATCCCCTCACCGACGCCACCGGGCGACACACGGGCCATCGCCGCCTTTATCGCCGGTGAACTCGAGCCTACGAGCGCGAGCGTCCACGTTCTCGCCCCGCCCGAGAAGCCGGAGGCCAGAAGCGTCGTCGCTACGCTCGGCGAGGGGGAGCCGGTGCTCATGCTCCACGCGCACCTCGACACCGTGCCGGTCGCGGGCGACGAGCAGGGGCGGTGGAGCCACGACCCGCTCGAGCCGACCATCCGAGACGGGCGGCTCTACGGCAAGGGCAGCGTCGACGACAAAGGGCCGCTCGCCGCGATGATGGGGGCGTTTGGGGCGCTGGCGGGGCGAGAAGGGCGGCGCGGCACACTGGTGCTGGTCGCCGCCGCCGAAGAGGAGGTCGGCGGGCAGCTCGGGACGAAATGGCTGGCCGACGCCGGACACCTGCCGCCCGCCGACTTTATCGTCGTAGGCGAGCAGACGCACAACAGGGTTGCGCTGGCGCACAAGGGGGTGCTGCGGGCGTCTGTCACCACCCGCGGGCGCAGCGTCCACGCGACGAATCCCGACCGGGGGATAAACGCCATCACGGCGACCGCACGAATTGTACTCGCGTTCGAGCGCTACCACGCGGTGCTCCGTGAGCGTACCCACCCACTTTTAGGGCACCCGACCTGCAACGTCGGGGTGATTCAGGGGGGCAGCACCGCCAACGCGGTTCCCGACCGCTGCACGGTGCAGCTCGACCGCCGCATGATCCCCGGTGAAGACCCCGAGGTGGTCGAACAGGAGCTGTTGGGGGTCATCGCCGATACCGACTTGGAAGACGCCACCGCCGAGCTGCACGATCTGCTATTTAGCAGCCCTGTCGATTCGGGGCTGGACACCGCCTACGGCAAACTGTTTCAGACCTGTGTGGACGAGGCGTTCGGCTCGCCGCAGGAGACCGTCGGCTACCTGCCCGGCAGCGACGCCAAGCACCTGATGACGCTCAAGCGCGGCGATATGGTGATCTTCGGCCCTGGCAGTTACGAGGTCGCCCACGCGTTCGACGAGTACGTCGAGCTGACCGAGCTGGCCGCGTGCGGGGCGATCTTGACAAGATTTTTGGAGCAGGCTTTGTTAGGAGACGCCGATGAAAGACCTTGACGCCTTTCGCCGCTGGCTGGCCGGGATCAACGACCTCATGAACGCCATGTCGGTCCTTAACTGGGACGCCCGCGTGACGATGCCCCCCGGCGGCGGCGAGACGCGGGCACGGCAACTTGGAACGCTGGCCGAGGTTATTCGGGAGCGTTTCTCCAGCGACACCACCCACCGCCTTCTAGACGCTGCCGAAAAGGAGGTGGCCACCCTGCCGGACGACGCCTACAAGGTGCGCGAGCTGCGTCAGGCGAGGGAGGCGTTAGGGGTCCTGGCGCGCGTCCCACCAGAGCTGAGCGCCGAACTCGTCCGTTTAGGCAGCGTCGCCCAACCCATCTGGGCCGAGGCTAAAGCCAACAAAGACTTCGTGCGCTTCGCGCCGTCTCTTGAGAAGATGGTCTCGCTGACGCGGGAGCTGGCCGAAGCTATCGGCTACGACGCGCACCCCTACGACGCGCTCCTAAAGCAGTACGAACCCGGTATGACGGCGGCGGGCTTAAACACGCTTTTTACCGAGCTGCGGGGCTCGCTGCTGCCGCTTTTGAAACGGATTCAGGGGAGTCCGGCGCGGGCCCCGACGCACATCTTCGACCAGACGTTTCCGAAGGCGCTGCAACGCGCCTTCGCCCTGAACATCGCCGAGCAGTTCGGCTTCGACCCGAACCGTGGCCGCGTCGACGAGTCGCACCATCCCTTCGAGATTTCGTTTACCCGTAATGACGTGCGGATGACCACCCGCTACAACGAACGCTACCTGCCGGGGGCAATCTTCGGACTTTTTCACGAGACGGGGCACGCGCTCTATGAGCAGAACGTCGACCCCTCACTCACCCGCACGGTGCTCGCTACCGACCTCCTCGGCATGTACGCGGTCGGCGGCACCAGCTTCGGCCTCCACGAGTCGCAGTCGCGGCTCTGGGAGAACATGGTGGGCCGCAGCCTCACCTTTTGGCAAAACCACTTCGGGGCGCTGCAAGCGACCTTCCCCGACCAGCTCTCCGGCGTCGACGCGGAGACCTTTTACCACGCCGTGAACGACGTCAAGCCCAGCCTTATCCGGGTCGAGGCCGACGAAGTGACCTACAACCTGCACATCATGCTGCGGACCGAACTCGAGCTGGGCCTGATGGACGGCACCATCGCCGTGCGTGAGCTGCCCGAAGTATGGAACGCCAAGATGCAGGACTATCTGGGCCTGACCCCACCCGACGACAGCGCGGGTGTCTTGCAGGACATCCACTGGTCGCACGGACACATCGGCACCTTCCCCACCTACACCCTCGGCAACGTCATGGCGGCGCAGTTTCTTGAGGCTGCCAAGGCGCAGGTGCCGGGTCTTACAGCGAGTTTGAAGGCCGCTGACTACGCGCCGCTGCGCGAGTGGCTGACTGAGAACCTCTACCGGCACGGCCGCGCCTACACCGCCGCCGAACTGCTGCGCCGCAGCACCGGGGGAACACTGGACGCCGGACCTTTTACCTCGTACCTGAATGATAAATACGAGGCGCTCTACCCCGAACGCTAGTCGGCTGCTAGGCTGCGCTTAGTCGCTGAAGCTGTAGGAAAGGATTTTGGTGAATCAGCCTCCTGAAACGTTTATCCGCGTCCCGGTGGAAGCCTTGCAGGCGTTTGTAGCCGGAGCCGGGCAAGCCGCCGGTCTCACGGGCGACCGGGCCGCACGCCTCGCCGCGCTCCTGAGCGACAACGACGCCCGCGGCGTCTTCAGCCACGGCACGCGGCAGATCGCCACCTACGCCCGCCTGATGCGTGACGGCGTGCTCAACCCCGAGCCGGAACCCTACGTGGTTCAGGAAACGCCCGCCAGCCTGCTCATGGACGGCGACGGCGGACTCGGATATTTTCCGGCCTATGAGGGCACGCTCAAGTTGATCGAAAAGGTTGAGACGCAGGGCGTCGCGGTGCTGGTCACGCGCAACCACGGCCACTTCGGGGCGGCGGGGCTCTACGCACGCCTCACCCTAGCGCATGACCTATTGTCGTTCGTTACCTCGGGCGTGCAGCTGAACCTGCTACCCGGCGACCCGGTGTACGAGGCGGCGGGCGGGTCGCCGATGGCGTTCAGCGCACCCACCGAAGAGGAAGACCCGCTGGTCCTCGACTTTGGCACCATGCACGACCTCTACGCGAACTCGCCGCACCGGGACGAGATCGCCCGAAGAGCCCCGGGGATGGTCCACCGAGCAGTCGGCCTGGGCGCGGTGTGCCAAGCTTGGGGCGGGCTGCTCGCGGGGGTGCCGGTCGACGCGGCGCGGGCACAACGGACGTTTACCGGGGCCAATCAGGGCTCGATGGTCGTCGCGTTTAAGGTATCACTCTTTACGCCGCCGGAGCAGTTCAAGCGAGAGATGGACGCCTATGTGCGGACAGTAAAGGCGCTGAAACCGTTTGACGGATCGGAGCACCCCTACCTTCCGGGCGGCGTCGAGGCCGAGCGCGAGCGGGCCTACCGGCGTGACGGGATTCCCGTCGGTCCCGAGCACCGGGAGGTGCTCGAGGCGCTGGCCGCAGAGTTCGGGTTCGAGGTGCCGTGGCCGCAATAGCTGTCAGGCTTAGAAACCATCCGTAAAATGCTTTTCGTCGTTCTACACAAGGGCTGAAGTCTTTGAGCTGGTGCGAGGACTTGCGCTCTAGCGTGACGATGGCAAACATTTCCAAGTACTTCAAGTTTCATAGCTGTTAGCGCATCTGATTTTACGGATAGGTACTAAATAGCGTACACGCCATTCGCGACCTGCGCGTGCGTTTCTCGGCGGCTTCAGCATATGATGCGTGTATGCGAGTTTTACGTGGCTACGCCGAGGCTGAAACGCTGTTCTCGGCGCGTCGGTGTGAGCCTGATGTGGGGCAGCGCGCGGTCGTAGAGGACATCTTAGCGGCGGTTAAGGGTAGGGGTGACGAGGCGCTCCTCGAGCTGACCGAACGCTTTGACCAGGTGAGGCTCAACACCGTGAGGGTTCCCGAAAAAGCTTTTGACGACGCCGCCCGTACCGTTTTACCGGAGGTACAGGACGCTATCGCCCTATCCGCGTCGCGTATCCGAGCGTTTTACCGTCAGCAACCGCGAGAAGGATTTCTCCAGCAGACCGAAGGAGGGCTGCTGGGGCAACTCGTTCGGCCCCTGAACCGAGTCGGAATCTATGTTCCGGCGGGCAGCGCGACGCTCTTTAGCACCCTGCTGATGTGCGCGGTCCCGGCGCAGGTCGCAGGGGTCCCGGAGATTGTGGTGGTGACGCCGCCGCGCGGGGATGGGGGCGTCGCCCCAGAGATTTTGGTGGTCGCGCGGCTTCTCGGCGTCCGCGAGGTGTACCGCGTCGGCGGCGCGCAGGCGGTAGCGGCGCTCGCGTACGGCACTGAGAGCGTCCCCCGCGTCGATAAGGTCGTCGGTCCCGGCAACGCTTATGTGGTGCTCGCCAAACAACTCGTTTTCGGCGCGGTCGGCATCGAGGCACTTCCCGGTCCGACCGAAACGCTGGTCTTGGCCGACGAGAGCGCCTCGGCGCGGCACGTCGCCGCCGACCTCTTGGCGCAGGCCGAGCACGCCTACGCACAACCCGTGTTGGTGACGACGCACGAGCCGCTTTTGGATAGGGTACGGGCCGAACTCGCCGAGCAACTCCGCACCCTCCCGACCCGGGGCACCGCGCACGAGTCGCTTTCCGAGCGGGGGGTCGTGGTCATCGTCGGGACACTCGAAGAGGGCCTGCGCGTCGCCAACCTCTACGCGCCCGAACACCTCTGCTTGCTGGTTCGCGACCCCTGGGCGGCGCTCCCACAGGTCGAGCACGCGGGCGGCATCTTCTTGGGTGAGTCGAGCATGGAGGCGCTCGGCGACTACGCGGCGGGGCCGAGCCACGTGATGCCGACGGGCGGGACGGCGCGCTTTTCGTCGGCGCTGAACGTCCGCGATTTTCAGAAGGTGATCCCGCTTGTCAACGTCAGCGCCGAAACTTTGGAGAAGATCGGTCCGGCAGCGGCCCGACTTGCCCGGGCCGAGGGGTTGGAGGCGCACGCCCGCGCCATCGAGTCGCGGTTAAAGCTCGTTCATGACTAAGCGCTTACGGCGACGTGTCTTCATCGGCTTGTGTGTGGGATTCGTGCTGGTGCAGCTTTTCGGTTGGTGGTCTACACACGCGCAGGGTTTTCAGGACCAGGGTGTTCAAGACCTTTGTCCGGTCGACATGCTCGTCGTCATGGGCGCGGCGCAGTACGACGGCGCGCCGTCGCCCGCCTTCGCACGGCGGCTTGACAAGGCGCTCGCGCTGTACGAGGCGGGGTGCGCTGAGGGCGTTCTGGTCACGGGCGGCAAGAGGCCGGGCGACCGTTTTACCGAGGGTGAAGCCGGGGTGCGCTATCTGGCCGAGCGGGGTGTGCCGAAACCCGCACTTTTAAGCGAGACGAAAAGCCGCTCGAGCTTCGAGAACCTGAGTTTCAGCCGCCCATTAGTCGCGGGTAAGCAGCTTCTGATCGTCACCGATGACCTCCACGCCTACCGCACCCGCTTGCTGGCACGTCACCTAGGGCTCGACGCCGAAGTTGCTTCGGTCCCCACGAGCGGGCCGCGCCTGAGCTACCTGCTACACGAGGCCGCCGGGGTGACGGCGTATCTGCTGGGGGTCTACCGTTAGTGTGGTGCGCTCCGGCGTCCTTAAACAGCCCGTGTCGTACCACTACGACGTCTACGTGCCGGAAGGGGTGCCCCGACCGCTGCTCGTGTGTCTGCACGGGTATGGTCAGACTAAGGAGACGGCGCTCCGTTTCGGGAAGAACATCCGCCGCGACTGGCCCATAGCGGCCCTTCAAGCCCCGCACGCCCACCATCTGCGGCACACGCCGTCGTCGAGTGTGGGTTTCAGCTGGGCGAGCACGTTTAATCCCGCTGAGGACATCGCCAACCATCACAACTTTGTCAGACACGTTATCGAAGAGGCGTTTGAGGGCGGCCTGACCGACCGGCCTCAGGCGTTTTTGTTCGGCTTTTCGCAGTCGGTGAGCCTCAACTATCAGTTCGCCGCCGCGCATCCCGAGGTCGTGCGGGGTGTGGTCGCCGTAGCAGGGGCTACGCCGTCACAGTGGCAGGTGGGCGAGCGTGCTGCGGACGTGCGTCTCGAGCCGCCGATTTTACACGTCGCGCCTCGAGATGATGATGTTTACCCAAGCGACCGTGTGCAAGTCTTCAGGGCCGTTTTGGAAAAGAGTGTCGCCGACCTGACGTGGCTCGAGCCACCCGGACGGCATCGGGTGCCGAGCGCGTGCTATCCGGTCATTCGAGAGTGGCTTAAACTTAAAAGCGATGAGGCAGAGTAAGGATCGGAAAAACAACGTCGGTGTTTGTAGACTCTGCTTGCAGGAAAGAGAACTGCGAAACTCGCACATCATCCCGGAGTTTCTTTACAAGCCGACCTATGATGACAAGCACCGTGCTAACGATATAAGTGTAGACACATCTACGGTTAAGTTCTCTCAAAAAGGTTTGCGCGAGCGTCTTTTGTGTGGTGGATGTGAGGGCCAGTTGAGCGTCGTTGAAAGGTATTTCGCAAACGTATGGTATGACGAAGCTGTAATACCTAGAAACTTGGATGGCTACAAAGGTGACACTTTTTCTGTACAGGTAGATTATGTCAAGTTTAAGTTGTTCCACCTGTCGATACTCTGGCGTGCTAGCATCTCATCTTTACCTTATTTCTCGAGAGTCAACTTAGGTCCTTATGAGGAGAATTTAAGGCAGATGGTTTTGACTCTGAATCCAGGACAAGAACATCAGTACGGGATAAAAGGATGGATTTCACTAAGCTACGAGATGAATGTCATAGATGATTTAGTGCATTTCCCGAGAAAGATAAAATCCGGCTTATACACAATATATATATGTGTATATTTGGTGGATGTCGATGGTTCTACTTTATTGCGCGCCCAACCATTCAAACGCCTAACTACCTGAAATATGACGGCACTTTTACCTTGTTTCGTGAGTTATTCACGGACTCAAACGGTGTAAAAGCAATTGGGGATACTATTAGGAAGCAGCCTAACAAACATTTGTTCATTGATGTAGCCTAAAGG
>CADCWP010000265.1:0-27719 GCA_902806425.1 uncultured Truepera sp. | reverse complement strand
TACATGTATAAGTTGGATAATATAGCTTAAATTATCCCCTGCGCTCTCAGCAGCAAAAAAATTCCGGCGGCCGCCACCGCGTAGAGCAGCCACTTGAGGTACGCGCCACGCTGTCCCCTCCCGAAAGATTTCAGCACGCCCCTAGCCTCGTCGCGCTCACCCTGCCTCGAGACCCGTTGCGCGCGGCGAATCGACGCGACGCTCCGGTTGACCTGACCTTTGCGGCGGTAGGCGACGCCCAGGTTGTGGTGGGCGTTGGAAAACCCTTCGTTGAGTTTAAGCGCCTCTTCGTAAAACGCGATGGCCTCGTCTACCCGGCCCTGCTCGAGCGCTACATTGCCCAGATTGGTCACCGCGCGGTAGTGCTTGGGGTCGAGTTCTACAGCCTTTTTGAATGACCTCTCGGCAGCTTCAGCGTCACCGAGAAAGACGTAGGCGGTGCCGCGCTGCGTCTCGGCCTCGGCGCGCAGAAGGGCCAACTCGACTCCCTCTAGAAGCGTTAGGGTTTGCTCGGCGTCGCCGCGCTCAAGCCCCACGCCGCTCGCCTCCAGCTGCGCGACCTCCGCCGCCAGCCGGGGCAGCGTGTCGTCCCCCAACCGTTCGGCCAGCCCCCTAGCCCTGCGCCACGCTTTGGCGCGCAGAAGACCGCGCAACTCGGTCAAGCCCTCGAGCAGCCGCAGCACGTTTTCGTCGGGATGAGGCGCGCTAAGTTGGGCGGCGAGCGCTTCACTGAGGCGACCTTCGCGCAACCTTTCCCGCCACTCTTGTACGTCGTTCACAGGCCAGTATACCCACCCCGCCGGGGCGCGCGCCGAAATGACGCCCAGACCCGCGCGCCCACCTTGTCGTCACCGTATACTTAACGGGCTATGTCACCACAAATTATGTCACTACCGGCTACGCCAACCCGTCAGGTTCATTTGGAGGCGATATGAAACAGAGGACGCTCGTGCTGCTCGTGCTGCTTGGACTGCCGCTCGTAGCGAGCGCGCAATTTTTCAACAACTTCACCGATCTTTCAGGGGACGTTTTAGACACGCCGGCGGGACGGACGCTTTTGCAGGTCTACGGCGCGCTTAACGCAGGCTACCTCAACAAGGTCGAGGACAACACGCTTTTCGAGGGAGCTATCAACGGGATGCTCGAGTCCCTAGAAGACCCTTACACGAGCTACGCGACCCCCGAACAGGCCGCGCAGGAGGTTGAAAATCGCAGCGGGTCGTTCGAGGGGATCGGCGCGGTTCTGCAGCCTCGCAACCCGAGCGAAGGGACTATCGTCGAGGTCATCAACGTCTATGAGGGTAGCCCCGCTGCCGAAGCGGGTGTCCGCGTCGGCGATATCTTCGTCGAGATCGACGGTAAAAACGTCCGTGACGCGACAACCGACGAGATTGTTAGCCAGGTGCGTGGCCCAGCCGGGACCGAGGTGCGGCTCGGGCTGCGCCGTCCCGGTCGGGCGCAACCGGTGCGGCTCACCGTCACCCGCGGCAGCATCGATATCGTCGACGTCAAATCAACCCTTCTGCCTCAAAACGTCGGTTACGTGAGCATCTCATCGTTCGCCAACGAACGGGTTTTCGACCAGCTCGACGCTGCCCTGACCTCGGTGAGGGAGCAGGGGGCCAGCGCGCTGATTTTGGACCTGCGTAACAACGGCGGGGGCCTACTCGACCAGGGTATCCGCGTCGCCGACGAGTTTTTAAGCGAAGGGGACATCGTCTTTCAGCGCGCCCGCGGTGTCACGCAGCGCCTAGCGGAGGCCGACCCGGCAGCGTTCGACCTGCCGATGGTGGTGCTCGTCAACCGCAATTCGGCTTCAGCTTCGGAGATCGTCGCGGGCGCTTTGCAAGACAACGGGCGCGCCGAGGTCGTCGGCGAGAAGACCTTCGGTAAAGGGGTGGGGCAGAGCGTGATCTCGCTGCCGAACGGAGGGCAGCTCGTGTACCTGTCGTTTGAGTGGCTTACCCCCGACCGCCGCAGCATCAACGAAAAAGGCATCCTACCTGACATCGTAGTAGACGATACGCTTGTAAGTGAAGTGTTGGCGCTCGAGGGCCAGGGTGCCAAGCGGGGCCAGAAGATCGAAATCTTGGTTGACGGCAAAAAACTAGGCAACGCGCAGATCGACGCTGAGGGCAACTTCACCTTTGTCCAGGCTTTTGACGTACCCCAAGACAGCGCGGTCCAGGGCGAGGCGCTCGTCAACCTTGAGGGAGACCCGGCGCTGCGAGCGGCGTTCGATGAGGTTTTAGCGGTGAGTGCGCGCGCGCAGCAGTAGGTTTAGTTGAAGGTCATCTAAAGAACAGCGCCGGAGGTGCAGAAGCTATACCTCCGGCGCTGTTCTATCTATTCTATGAACGACCTCGAGCCAACACGCCCGAAAGCACAGGTTTCTACAAAGCCCCTTCTAAAGCTGTCGCAGGTGCTGCTCATACGATGAGCGAACCCTCCACCGACTTAAAGCTCGCTACCTGGGTCCGGCGTTACGCACGGCGTCGGGTACTTGGTACTGCTTGAAGTTCTCTCTAAACATCGCGGCGAGCCTGTCGGCCTGCGCGTCGTAGGCTGCTGGGTCGCTCCAGGTTGTGCGGGCATCTAGGAGACCGTCCGGAACGCCGGGGCAGCGCGTCGGCACGCCTACATTAAAGACGGGATGGGTCTCGAGCGGCACCTCACGCAGCCCTCCGGAGAGCGCCTCGCGCACCATCGCCCGTGTATAGCGCAGCTCGATGCGGTGACCGACCCCGCAGGGTCCGCCGCTCCAACCGGTGTTCACGAGCCAGACATCGGCAGCGTGCCCGCGCAGTTTGTTGCCGAGCAGCCGTGCGTAGACGTCCGGGCGGCGCGGCATAAAGGGCGCGCCGAAACAGGTGCTGAAGGTTGCAGTCGGTGCGGTGACGCCGCGTTCGGTGCCTGCGACTTTGGCGGTATAACCGCTTAAAAAGTGGTACATCGCCGCCTCGGGTGAGAGCTTGGAAATCGGCGGCAACACCCCGAAAGCGTCGGCGGTTAGAAAGATAACGGTGTCCGGATGTCCGGCGCGCCCGCTGGGGCTGGCGTTGGGAATGTAGGAGATGGGGTAGGCCGCGCGGGTGTTCTCGGTTTTGCGGGTGTCGGTGAAATCGACAGCTCTCGTTTGGGAATCGAGCACAACGTTTTCAAGAATCGTGCCGAAGCGTCCAGTGGTGCTGTGGATTTCGGGTTCCGCCGCCTCGGTAAGGTTGGCGATTTTAGCGTAACACCCACCCTCAAAGTTGAACACGCCCTCAGTCGACCAGCCGTGCTCGTCGTCGCCGATGAGGGTGCGTGCCGGGTCGGCGGAGAGCGTCGTTTTACCCGTTCCCGAAAGTCCGAAAAAGAGTGCGCTGCGACCGTCCTCGCCGACGTTGGCCGAGCAGTGCATGGGGAGCACGCCGCGTTCCGGCAGCGTGTAGTTAAGCACCGAGAAGATGGACTTTTTGATCTCACCGGCGTACTCGGTCGCGGCGATCAGCACCAACTTTTCGCTTATCGAGACCGCGATCACCGTCTCGCTACGGCAGCCGTGACGCATGGGGTCGGCCCGGAAGCTCGGCAGGTCGATCACGGTGAAATCTGCGCCGTCCTTCCAGTCGAGAGCTTCGCCGCGAACAAACATAGTCTGCGCGAAAAGGCTATGCCAAGCGTACTCGGAAACGACCCGGACGCGCAGCCGGTGCCGTGGGTCAGTCCCCGCGTAGAGGTCTTGGGTAAAGAGTTCTTTGGCCTCGGCGGCGGCTAACATGTCGCGTTTCAGGGTGCTGAAGTGCGCCTCTGACAGGGGCTGGTTAACTGCGCCCCAAAAGACGTTCCCTTCGGTTTGATCGTCCAGGACGATAAACCGATCTTTGGGCGAGCGCCCGGTAAACTGCCCGGTATCCGCCGCTAGCGCGCCGCCCGCAGCCAGCTGACCCTCGCCGCGTCTAAGCGCCCGCTCGATCAGGATCGCCGGTGACAAGTTGTGGTTATAGGTGTGAACAGCGCCTGGGCGGATTGCGGTATCGGCCATAAGTCACCCTCTTTTTTGAACTACGCGTTATACATGTATGCGCCTATGCCATACAGCATAGCAGGGTCTTACCGGGCTGGGGTGTGCCTCGTCACGCGGCTTGGTATACGGCTGTCTACACAGGCCAGACTACCAGGTAAAACTGACCCCGAAGCCTACGCGGGTGTCACGGCCCAGGGCGGTCGTCGCCAGCGACGCGTCCAAGCTAATAAGCGGCGTGACGGCGTAGGAGAGCCCGAGCGAAAAGTCGGTGACGGCTGAGAGGGTGCTCTGATCGAGAAAGTTGACGCCGCCGCTTAAGTTGAGTTCTAGCGGCGCAGCGGTGTAGCGCAGGGAAAACTCGTTCGAGAGCGCGTAGTCCTGATCGGGGTCGTCGTAACGCCCGACCTGCACGCTGGCGAAAAGGTTGTCGTTTAAGTAGCCGCCGACCCTGACCGAGACGCCGAAGTTCTCGGTCTGTCCGTCGGTACCTAGAAAGGTGGACAGCGCGCTTGTACGGATCTCGAGCAGGTCGACGCCCAAAACCTCACCGAGAGCGTCCTGAAGCTCTGAAACCAGCAGCAGATCGACGAGGTTGTCGAGGGCGCTTTCGGCGACCGTTCCGGCCAGACTGTTGGAGCCGACGATGGGCGCGTCGAGCTGAAGCCGCCCGAGCGTCAGCAGGGCGACGAGTTCGGCTTCGCTGAGCGGGCGCGGGGTGCCGCCGGTCTCCTGCACCACGGCGCTGCTCGTCAAGGTCGGCTTGAGGTCGAGCGCGCGCCTGCCCCCGAGACCCTCCTCGAAGCTGCCGGTGATGCTCAGCCGCACGTCGAAAAGGCTCGAGTCGGACGGTTCGATAAAGGTAAGAGCAGCGGGGTCGCCTTCAGCGGCCGCAGACCTGCCGAGCGCGCGCTCCTGGTCAAAGGTTGCCAGAGCCTCGATAGCAAGCGTCGGGTACGCACCCTGAGCCGGGTCAAAGGTCGCTACCGCCCGCGTCAGTGTAAAGTCCTGACCGGAAAAACGGATCGAGCCGCGCAGCGTCTGCGCTTCACCGCTTAGCAGCGGTTCCGCGGCGGTACCTGAAAGCGTCAGGTCGAGGCCTAACTCGGCGTTGCCGAACGCCTCTTGAAAGATCACCTCGCGGGGGGCGCGCAGCCGCACGTTGGCGAAGCGAATACGCTCCAAGACCGGGTTGGTAGTGCGTCTCAGGGCGCTCCCGATGGCAGCTACCGCCGAACCGCGGCCTTGTGCCGGTCGTTGCGCTGCTTGCCGGGTACTCCCTGGTGGCGTCGCGGCCCGCGCGCCGCTGCGGTCGAGAGAAAGCCGCGCCTGCTCCACGAACGCGTCCCCGGCGATCCTGAACCCGCCCGCCTGGGACCGCAGGTTGAGGTTGACGTCGGTCGTGCTCTCCGAGACGAAAAGCCGCCGCGCCTGAACGTTTAGGTCCTGACCTCTAAGCGTCAGGTCGAGTGGGGCGAGGCGGCCTGAGACGGAGAACGGCCTACCCAGGTTGCCGGTGCTGTGGAGCCGCCAGACGCCGCGCGCGGGGAAGATGCGGCCCCGGATGTCGGTCACCGCGCCGACGGTCGGGACGTTCGCCGCGCCCGTAAAGCGGAGCGCGAGGCCGCTGGTGACAAACGGCGCGAGGTTGACCTGACCCCCCCCGCGCAGCTCGAGCCGCCCGGTCACGGGCGCGACCCCGACGAGTTCGCCCTCGAGTCCGAACGCGCCCCCTGAGAGCGAAGCCTGTGTGCCGAGCGCGCGGTAACGCGAGCCCGCGACGCTCACGTCCAAGCGGGGGCTGGTGAGCGTGATGTCCGGGGCCGACGCGCTCCCCGCTGCCCGCAGGTCCAGGGACCCTCGCGCGCCGACCCCAAAGGCTGCCAGTTGGGGGGCGAGGCTCAGGAGCGGGGTAAAGTCGGCGTTACGGGCCTCGAGCGCGAAATCGAGTTCACCTGGGGTCAGGATGCCGCTCGCCCGCCAGAAGCCTTCCCCTCGAAACTCGGCCCGCTCGACGTACAAGCTGCCGTTTTCAAAACGCAGCGCGACGTCGCCTTGGGTGGTCTTGCCGAGGCTGCCTGCGCCGGTATTCGTGAGCGTGAGCCGTTCGGTCGCTAGCCGGACGTAGCTCGCACTCGGGTCGCTGAGGGGGACGTCGAAGCGGGCCGCCCCGGTCACCGCAGCCCCGACCTGCGACGCACCTACGGCGGCCTCGGCGAGCAGGTGCAGCGGAAACCTCTCGAGCGTGACCAGCCCGGCCAGCCGCGGGGCGGTCTCACGGCTGTAGCGGACACTGAAGCGGCTGTCGCCGAAGGTGGCACGGGCGTCGAGGGCGCGCGGCGTACCGTTAAACTCGAGCTGCGTCGGCAGCGTCGTCGCCAGAACCCGCAGTTCGGGGGCGACGAATTGGCCGACGATCTGAGCACCCGTCAGCGTTGCCACGCCGCTGACGGGTGCCTCCAGGTAAGGAAAGCGCGCGGCGAGAGGCGGCACGCCGCCCAGCTCAAAGCGGTCGAACCGCACCTGCGCGTCCAGAGCGTCGCCGCCCTCGGGGGTAAGCCGCTGCACGGGTTCGGGGAGGAGCTGCGCCCAACCCGCCTGACCGCTTAGCTCAGCCTGACCCCCCGCCAAAGCGAGGGAGCCGGTTCCGGAGACGCCGTTCGCGCTCAGCGACACCTGGGTGTCGAGCGTAGCGACGTCCTCGGCAAAGGTAAATACGGGTACTGAGTAGAGGTCCACGCTTCCGGTCGGCCCACCCGCGCGCGTGTAGCTCACGTCCACCGCTGCCCGTCCGCGTCCGAGCGTGAGGTCGCTCTTTAGCGTCAAGCGGCCTGCGTCGTCGTCAAAGTGCGCCTCAGTTCGGCCCAGCGCGCTCGCCGAGGTTGCCGAGAAACGTCCCCCCTCGGCCCGGACGGTAAACGGTACGTCCGCGCCCCGGAGCCAGGGGAGGGCGGCGTCTCCGGAACCCCACCAGCGTCCCTGCACCGTCCCTGAAAACAGCTCGTCTCTGCGTCCACTGCCCGTCAGAGTGAGCGTTCCGGCAGCGCTGCGCCAGCGCAGCGCGTCGGCCACCACCACGGGAGTCGGCCTCAGCCGCAGCGTCAGCGTGCCGCTCGCGCGCTGCATGCCCGCAAACCGCACGCCGTCCGCGAGCGCCGCGTAGGCGCTCAGGTCGTCCGGTAGCGTCGTCCCCAGCGTGAGGCCGGGAAGTGCCGGGACGCTTCCAAGGAGCCTCAGGCCGTTCTCGGCGGCGCGCAGGGTGAGGTCCGCCGGACCCGCGCTCAACGTGAGCACGCCCGAAGCGGTGAGCTTGCCCTTGCGAACGCCCAGCTCGAGAGCGCTCTCCGGCGTCGCCAGGGTGAGGTCGAGCGGCCAGCCCGCGCCCGTGACGCGCAGCGGCCCTTCGAGTTGCGGGCTCCTAAACTCCGCTCCCAACCGCACCGTGTCTCGCCCGAGCGCGAAAGTTCCCCGCGCCTTGTTCTCGCCGCGTACGAAGTCGAGCCGTCCCGCCAGCCGCGGCGCACTAAAGGCCCCTGAGAGCGTGCTGCTGAGCACCACGCCGTCTTCGTCGGTAACGTTCAGGTAGCCCTGCCAGAGGTCCCGGTAGCGGGCGCGCAGGTCGAGGCGGCCGACCGGTAGGGCTCCACTGCCCTCCAGCACAATCTCTCCGGGCGCGTAACGGGCCGTTATCGGCACCTTCACGGACGCCGCGCGTACCGCCCCCGAGACGCGCCCACGCCTCCGGGACCCTTCACCGCTTGCCGTCAAGGTCGCGTTACCCGGCCCCTTCAGCTCGAGTCTCGAGAGTGTCCAGGGCAGGCTTCCGGAGAGCCTGACCTTGGCAGCGAGTGCGTCGCCTCGGAGGGTGAGCTGCCGGGCTCGGCCCGCTAACGCCACCTGACCGAGCGCTACCGGGCCGAACGCAGCGTCCGTGAGCGCGCCGCTGATCGCGCTGAAATCGCCCGCGCCGGTCAGCTCGAGGCGACCTGAGAGCTGTGGGCTCAGGCTCCCTAGCGGGCCTCGGAGCGAAAAGGTTGTGAGGCCGTAGTCACCGCGCCAGCCCCGCAGCCGCCTCTCCCCGACCAGCCTCACCCTCTGCCCTTCGGTTCGCAGCAGCGCCGCAAACTCCCGGTAGCGAAACGTCCCGGCGGCGCTCACGCTCGCGCGGGTGCGGGTCAGGGTGAGGTCGGCCTCGGCCCCCGGTAAGGTGAGGTCGCTCGTCAGCTCGAGCTGTCCCCGCCGTGGTGCGAAGATTGCTCGCACGGTCCCGCGGGCGCTCCCCGTCCCGGCCAGGGACGCGCGCACCTCAGGGTCGGTGACGCTTCCGGACACCCCGACCACGCCCCCAAGTCCCCAGTCCGCGGCTACGGGTCCGACGTCGCGTAAGCTCAGCGTCCCGCCCAGCGGCACCCGCGGATTTGCCGTTAGGGAGCCCGCCAACCGTCCCCGCAAGCCGGGGCTGAAGTCGCTCAGCAGGATGTCCAGCTCCAGGGCTCCCGCAAGCGCGTCCCCCAGGCGGGCACGTCCCGACACGCGGCTCTCCCCCCCGAGGAAGCGCAGGTCCGACAGCTGCACCTGGGGCGGCTCGCCCCACGTCTGCGTCGCCCGCAGCGCCCCGCTGAGGGTTGAGGTGGCGAGGCGGGGGAGGACACCCGAGAGGTCGAGCGCGCTCAGGCTCAAGGTGCCGCGGCCTCCGCCGCGCTCAGCCGACGCCACCGCGCTGAGACCCGGTCCCGTCAGCGACACCTCTGCGCCCGTCCGGTCGGCGCGAAGCTGCCCGGAGGCCGTGAGCGCCCCCCGCAACGCCAGGGGTCCGGAGAGCTGCGGCGCGGTGAGGTCGCCGGAGAGGTTCAGGTCACCCGACAGCCGGAGCGGTTTGCCGGGCCACGCGGGGACGAGCCGGTCGAGGGGCGCGTCTATAGTAAGTCCGCCGTACACCCGCCGGTCGCGCCACGGCTCGGCGCTGAGCCGCGCTGCGAGCGTTCCCAGCCGTGCTTTCCGGTAGTGTGCCGCGCCCCGAACGCGCAGATCGCCCGCACCCCCTTCACCTGTAGCCTCACCGCGTAGCGCCAACGTCGCCGCCCCTGTTTTCATCGGGGTCAGGGTGAGGTCGGCGCGACCCGAGAAGCCCGCGCCCTCTTGCCACACCAGGTCGCTGTTTAAGAAACCTTCGGAGCGGGAGAGCGCCCCCTCGAGCCGCACCCGTTCGGGGATGAAGTTAGGTTTTAAGACGCCGCGAAGCTCGAGCGCCTCTTGCGTCAGCGCCGCCAGGTACCCTGTCTCCAGCGACGTCAGCCGGAGCGCGATGGGCGCGCCCGCCGCTGGGATGTTCAGGGTTCCCGACACGTCGGCCTGGGGCTGCACCGCTCCCGCGACGGAGAGCGTAGCAGGGCCGAGTCGGGCGTCCAGATTCTCGATAGCGAGCGCCCCTCCGCCCTGCGACAGCCGAAGGTCGGCCCGTAGCGGCGTCTTCAGGCTCAGGAGGCCGGTAGGGGCCGATAGCGCCGCCTTCACCGTTCGGCCCGCCGCCGCGCCCTGCACGGTCGCGGTGAGCGCCGCGTCGCCTACGGAGAGCGCCAGGTTGCCGTTTTGTAGGCTCGGGGTGTACGCCCCGGACACCGCCAGCGCTTCGCCCCGCCAGCCCCCGGCCCCCTGCACCGTGAGGGTCCGGCCCAGCGCCAGGGACGCGCTCAGCTCGAGCGGCCTGCGGCTGTCGGCCAGCGTCAGGTTGAGGGTTTTTAGGGGCAGCGGCCCGGTGAGGGTGAGCTTGGCCCCGGCGGCGCTCCCGCCCAGGCTGAGGCCCGTTCCCCGGTCTGCGCTCAGGGTGAGGTCGAAGGGGCGTCCGGCGGCGCGGCCCACGCTCCTCAAGCTAGCGAAGTAGCGCAGGCTGCCGTTCGCCTCTACCCGCACGTCACCGGAGACGGTGCCGGTGGCGGGAACGAGGGGGCGCAGACGGAGTTTTTGGACTGTAGCCCGTGCCTGAACGCGACCACCCTCGCCGGACACCGTGAGCGGCAGGGGTTCCCCGGCGACCCTCAGCGTGCCGTCGCCGCCGTAACCGACGCCTTCACCCGTGATTCGGCCCCGCAAGGTGGCGGGAAGCGCCCGGTAGGGAAGCGTTGCCGACCCGTCCAGGTCTAGCTGCCAGCGGCGGTCGGGGGTGGCGTTTAGACCCACCTGCATCTGCGCGTCAGGCGCCGCGCTAAGGTTCGGCGTTACGGTAACGTCTCCCTGAAGCCCCCCCCGGTCCAGCATCAGCGGCCCCCGCAGGGTGCGCCCGTTAAGATCGGCGGCGACTACAGGTTCGGTAAGTGCGCCCCGCAGCGTGCCCGCCAGCCGGTGCGGTTCCCCCCGCAGCGTGAAGGGCACCGCGAGCGGTCCCTGCCATCGTCCCTCCTGCAACTGCACGTCTACGCCCTGGCCCGTCAGCGACGCGCTCAACCCACCCCGCAGCGAGGCCCGCAGCTCGAGCCGCCGCGCCGGAACCGTGAGCTGCCCGCCGCCCAGGTTTTGCGCCGCGGTCCGCAGGGTTGCCCTCAGGAGGGGTTGCGCCACGCTTCCGGTCAGCGACCCCTTCAGACTCACCGCGTCACCCGCTGCGGCCTGAAGGTTTACGCCCAAGTCGGGTGCCACGGACCCCGACGCGCCCGCCCGCAGCGCCCCCCGCTCGACCCGCGTGGTCACGTCCAGCCCTTTCCCGGTACCTGTGAGCTGCGCCGCGCCCAAATCCGAGGAGAGCTGGAGACGGCCCCTGTAGCCGTTTCTAGAGCTCAGCGTGCCGTTTAGGCGGGCGTTCAGGGTTTGCAGCGTCCGGACGGGCAGCCCTGAGAGCGCGAACCTTTCCGCCTCTACCCGCCACGCTGTACCTCCTTGGGTGCCGAAGCGGGCGTTTAGCCCCGCCGCCTGTGCTGAGGCGGTCACCTGGCCACGCGCGCCGTCGGCCTGTAACAGCAGCGCCTGCGACCCGTCCGGACGCCGCCAGCGGGTGGCCAGGTCGAAGCTCCGCGCGAACGCGTCCGCGTTGAGGTCAACCCCCAGCTGCCCGAGCAGTCCGTCCTGAACAGCTTCCGCCGGAAGGGTGCCCGTGACGTTCAGGTCGCGCAACGTACCCGCGAGCGTCAGCGGCGCGCCGTCCAGCGCCAGCGTGCCCCGTACGCGTCCGTCTGGGTTCCGCAGGCTACGGGTCAGCTCAGCGGCCAGAGCCAGGGGTTTACCGCGCCACTGCGCGCCCTGCTTCACCTGCGCGACCAGCTGCCAGCCGTTCTCGCCTCGGATCGCCCGGACGACCGATTCACCGATCCGTAACCGAGCGCTTCCCGCCGCCAAACTACCGTCTGCTCGCCAGCGCTGAGGGGCGACGCTGAGCCCCGCCCGCGTCAGCCCCGGCACTAGGCCCGAGCCGGTGACCTCGAGCGCGGGGTAGAGGCCGCTCAGCGCCAGCGCGCCGTACTCACCTATCTGGAGGGTTGCGTCGGTTTCGGGGAACGCCTGCCCGGAGAGCGTGAGGGGTTGGCCCAAAAGGGTGGAGGTGGCCTCCAGAGTGAGCGCGTCGCCCTGCGTCGTAGCGTCGGCTGTGAGCGGCACCCCGAACGCCCGTCCCTGTAGCACCGCCTGACCGGAGAAGCGCGCGCCCCGCCGCGCCAGCGTGGTGCGAAGTGCCCCGCTGAGCGGCACCCCGAGCGCGTCGCCAAGCTCTTTAAGGGGCAAGGTACCGTCCGTGCTCCAGCGCTCCAAGGTTTCAAAATCAGCTTTGAACGTGTTCCCACCGACCCTCAGCCCAGCCTGCGCTGCGATCCGTCCGGACACGTCCGGTTCGGCCTCTACTTCGATCCCGACCCCGCCCAGCGTGCCGGACAGCTTGGTGCTGCGCTGCGCCAGCGAGGCGTCGCCTGAGAGCTCGAGCGCACCCCCCAGTGTCCGGCCCGCGAGGGTTGCGCCCTTCTCACTCCGCAACGACAACCGCGTGCGCCGCGCGTCCCCGGTGGCCCGCAGCGTGGTGCCGGGACCGCTTCCCGGCGTCTCGGCGCGAAGGTCGAGTGAGAGCGTGTCGGAGAGCGCGTCGGCGCGCCCCGACACGTCTCCAGTGACGGCGAAGGTGTCGCCCAGCGCGCCGACCCGCGCGCCTCTAAATGTTCCCGTCAGGTCGCCGTCTCGCAGCTCGAGGTCAACCCCGGCGTCCGGGTCGCGCACCGACGCGCTGAGCCCGTTGCCCCTACTCAGCGATAGGGGCGCGTTCAGGTAGGGGAGGCGCACGCCCGCACCCTCGAGGTCGGTAGTCGAGAGCGTCGCCGCAGTCTCGAGCTGCCCATCTTTTCGTGTCAGCCGCCCGTCACGCAGCGCGACCCTGCCGGACGCCCGCCCGCTCAGCTCGGTAGGGGCCAGCGTGTAGCGGAGGTCATGAAGCGTTCCCGACAGCGACAGCGGCCCGAAGTCGCCGCGCAGGCCCCCTAATGTGCCGTTTTTTAGGGTTGCGGTGGTCTCGCCGGAGAAGTCAGCCCCAGCCCGGACGCCGCCCGTGGTGGGGTGGACGCCCCCCGGCCCGGTGGCCCGCAGGGTCAGTGGCAGCTCGCTCAGCGGTCCCTCGGCGAGCGCGGTCAGGTTGACCGGACCGGCCAGGCCGGGAAGCTCGAGCCCTCGCACCCGCACCGCGCCGCCTAGGGTGCCGCCGCGCAGCACGAGTCCGCCCGAGGCCCGCGCGCCACGCGCGTCGCGCCCGGAGACCCCGAACCGCCACGCCTCACCGTCCGTGGTCGCGGTCGCACCTAACCTCACCGAGCGCCCGAGCGCCGCGCCGCTGAGGTTGACCTCAGCTTTGCCGGTGAGCGCGCTGCCCTGACCCTCCAACCGGACCGACACGTCGCCCCAAAACCCGCGCAGCGGCAGATCGGTGCCGTCCGCCGCGATCTTGAAACCATCCCCTTGCGGCGTGAGCTTGAACTCGAGGGGCGCGCCCCCCAGTCGCGCCGCCGCCGTTGCCGTGGTGCCCACATCGGTCTCGAAACCGAAATCGACGCCTAGGTCGGTGAGCGGTTCGCCTAGCAGCTCGCCGCGGCCCGCCGCCGTGCCGGAGAGGCTAAAACGCCTCCAACCGCCTACGCTCAGCGACACGTCAGCCTCACCCGACGGGGCAAGCGCCGTTTCTATCAGCTCCGGGGAGAGGCGGCCTCGCCCCAGCCAGCCGAGGGCCTCGGCGAGCCCTGCCTTGCCGGTAACGTCGGCCTGCCACCGCTGCGCCCCGAAATCGACCGTGCCGCGGCCAGATACCGGCCCGCCGAGCGCTCGACCGCGCAATTCGGTGGTGAGTTTGGAATCGCGCACGCGCACCGGCCCCGAGACACCGCCCACATCCAAGCCGACGAGGGCGACCTCACCGTCTTGAAGCTCGAGGTCGGCCTCCACGCCCTCGCCGTCAGCCCGCACCGTGCCGCTAAGTGTGCCGCCCTCAGCGCCGTCGAAAAAGGACTCTGCGAGCGCCACGTCCGCGCGCCGCACGGTAGCGTCGACGCCCAAAGGAGCTAAGGTGGCCCGTCCGGAAACCTCCGCACCTGCGTCCTTGACAGCGAGGGCCGTGTCGAACGTTAGGGCGTCGCCCTGCTGCCGCACGTTCGCGGTCGTCACCGTAACCTCGGGAACGTCGTAGGGTGCGCCTCGCACCCGGAGCGTCACATCGGAAACGTCCACGCGCTCCAATACCGGGCGGACGCGGAACGGCCGCCGCCCGGCTTCGGCGGGTTTAGCAGACGGCGGGGCCTTCGGCAACGCGTTTAGGTCGAGCGTGCCCGTGACCCCCGAAACTTCGGCGCGTAGGGGCAGACGGCCTGTGAGCAGCGCGGGCAGGGTGTACCCGACGCGTAGCGTGTCGACCGCCGCGTCAACCCCCGGTCCGGTCGCCGTAAGGCCGGTGAGTTTAAGATTGTAGAGGAGGTTTCCGGCGCTACCTTGGTAGCTCACTTGGTAGCCGTAACGTGCCAAGGCCGACACGCCCCACTCGAGCAGCGCGTTTCTGACGGGCGGCAGCTGCGGAATGAAAAGCGCCAGCACAATCCCCCCGAGGACGAGAACGAGGACAAGAAAGCGCCGCCTCAGCGGAAGCGTGTATCGGGAGTGATGGGGTTTGGGGGGATCGTGAGTCGAGGACACCTTAATACCCCACGATACCATCCCCGGTCCCCGAACCCCATGTGCATTCCCTATAGACCCGTTCAGACTGTCCGGTAGGGCCGGGTGCGTTAGCATACAGAGGTGTCTTTGCCTGCTGATGATCCGGCCCGCCTCACGGCGCTCGTTTCCGGGGGTGTACAGGGCGTTAACTTTCGCAATTTTGTCCGCCGCTTGGCCCGCGACGCGGGGCTCAGCGGTTACGCCGAAAACTTAGGCGACGGGCGCGTCGAGGTCGTCGCCGAGGGGCCGAAGGCTGAGCTGGAGGCGCTTTTACACCAGCTGCGCCGCGGCCCTGCCTTCGCACAGGTCGAGGGCGTCGACGTGACCTGGGGGGAGGTGAGCGGGCTTGAAGGTTTTCACACCTACTAATGTGGGAGCTGATCTTGTAGGGGCGCTTCCGCAGGCGCTCACCGAAGCTGAGGCGGCCGCAGTACCGGGCGTGCTCGGGCGCATCGCCGCCGAGCGGGTCGCAGCCTACCGAGACACAGCCTATCGAGACACCTCCGAAGTATTGGGTGATGTCGGGAGGGTTGTCGGACGCAGGAGCTTCGCGGACGCGCTGCGCGCTCCGGGCGTGGGGATCATCGCCGAGGTCAAGCGCAAGAGCCCATCTCTAGGCAGGGTCGCCGACCTCGACCCGCTGACGGCGGCTAAGGCTTACGAAGGCGGCGGCGCGGCGGCGCTCAGCATCCTCACCGAACCGAACCATTTCGGGGGTGACTTGGCGCACCTCGAGGAGGTCGCCGCTGGGGTCACGCTGCCGCTTTTACGCAAAGACTTTACCGTTCACCCCGTGCAGCTCATCGAGGCCAAACGCGCCGGGGCGAGCGCCGTGCTGCTCATCGTCGCGGTGCTTAAAGACCACACGGAGGGTTATCTGACCCTGGCGAAAGCCCTAGGTCTGGACGCGCTCGTTGAGGTACACGACGAGCGGGAGTTGGACACGGCTCTAGCGAGTGGGGCCGAGCTGATCGGCGTCAACAACCGCGACTTGACAACGCTCTCTATTGACCTCCACACCGCCCCCCGCCTGATGACCCGCGCCCGCGACGCCGGGTTTAAGGGTGTGCTGGTCGCCGAATCGGGGTACACGCTCGCTGAAGAACTCGGGAGCGTCTACGGCCTGGCCGACGCGGTTTTAGTCGGTAGCAGCGTCTCCGGCGCACCTGACTTGGCAGCGGCGGTACGGGAGCTGCGGCTGGGTTTGGACGGTCTAGGTCCTAAAGGGCCGAACCGTGCTTAGTGGCAAGAGCGTCCTCATCACGGGCGCAGGCAGCGGCATCGGGCGGGCGCTGACGTTGGCCCTCGCGCAAGAGGAAGCGAGTCTGCATCTCGTAGGCCGAAACGAGGCGGCCCTCGCCGAATTGGCGCGGCGGGCGCGGAGCTGGGGGGCCGAGGCGCGAACCTATACGCTCGAGCTGACCGACGACGGGGCCGTCCGGGCCTTTGCCGGGGCGTTTAGCGTCCCCCTAGACATCCTCGTGCACAGCGCCGGTATGGTCGCCCTCGGCACGGTAAAAGACGCCGATATAGACGACTTCGACGCCCAGTACCGCCTCAACGTGCGCGCGCCGTACCTGCTGACGCAGCTTTTCTTGGGGCGACTCGAGCAGGTAAAAGGCCAGGTCGTTTTTTTAAACTCGGGTGCGGGCCTCACCGCTCGCGCCAACTGGAGCGCCTACGCCGCCAGCAAACACGCCCTTAAAGCCGTCGCCGATAGTCTCCGTGACGAACTTAGAGGTACCGGCGTGCGCGTTCTCAGCGTCTATCCGGGCCGTACCGCGAGCCCCATGCAAGCGAGCGTCCATAAGCAGGAGGGCAAGCCCTACGACCCGGCCAAGTTCGTCCAACCGGAGGATGTTGCGGCGACCATCGTCTCGGCGCTCAGCCTGCCGCCGACCGCCGAGGTAACCGACGTGTCGGTGCGGCCTCCGGGTTAGTCCGGGTTCAGCCAAGCGCAAGAAATTTCCCCTACGGGATTATGGAGGAGTCCGGCGCGGCGCGCGTTTCGGGCTCGAGTTCTCACAGCCGCTTACACCTCATTCGTTCGACTACCTTTTAGGTGAACTTTGAAGTTTCGTATAGACGTGTGGACGGGTTGTGGCTTGTAATTTTAGGTACATAAGGGTTTTTTGTCCGGAGATGTTTATGGCTGCCTGCTAAACGGCGGTCAGCGGAAGTTGCAAGCTGCGGCGCATTTAGAGTATGGCGTTTTCCGCCCCGCTCACAAGGAACCGCTCCCTACACTAAGCCATGACCTTTAACGACATGCTCGCCTCGTTTGTGGCCAAAGGGGCTTCGGACATCCATCTTCACGCCGGTCTCTACCCGATGCTCCGGCTGAGTGGTCGCTTGGTGCCGGTAGGGGAGACGAAGCTCTTGCCCGCCGTCACCGAATCGCTTGTCGCTATAATGTGCGACGCGCGGCAGCAGGGCATCTTTGCCGAAAAGTATCAGGTAGACCTGGCCTACAGCGTTCCGGGGGTGGCCCGCTTTAGGGTCAACCTCTTTCGGCAGCGCGGCTCGGTCAGCGCGGTTTTGCGGGTGATCAACTCGGACGAAGCGCAGCTCCGGGTCGTCAGCCTTTCACCCGACCTGATCGCGTATTTCCGCGATCAGGAAAAGGGCCTGATTTTAGTCACCGGTCCCACCGGTTCGGGCAAGTCCACGACGCTCACCCGCATCATCGACGAGATCAATCAGGTACACGACAAGATGATCATCACCGTCGAAGATCCCATCGAATACCTGCACCGGGCGAAACGCTCGGTCATCGTGCAGCGTGAAATCGGCGTCGACGCGCTTTCATTTAGTGAAGCCTTAGTAGCAGCTATGCGGCAAGACCCCGAAGTCATCATGATCGGCGAAATCCGCGACTATGCGACGGCGGCGGCGGCCGTCAGCGCGGCCCAGACCGGGCACTTGGTTTTCAGCACCCTGCACACGCTTGACACGATGCGCACGGTCAACCGCGTGATGGAACTTTTTCCGCCTCACGAACGCGCGTCGGCGCGCGTACTGTTCGCCGATTCGCTTGTCGGCATCGTGTCTCAGCGCCTGCTGCCGCGCGTCGGCGGCGGGCGCATCACCGCCTCGGAAGTCATGAAAGGTACCCTCCGCATCAAAGACCTGCTCCGCGACGAGGGGCGCTACGGCGAACTTCACGAGGCGCTGCGCGACTCCAAGCTCGACGGGATGACGCTCTTCGACGACGCTCTCGCCGACCTTTACGCCGAGGGTAAGATAAGCTTTGAAACCGGCTTTAACGCGGCGACGAGTTCTCAGAGCTTTAAAATGGCCGCAACGCAGATCGACTTGCAGCGGGGACAAGTACCGGCGACCTAAAGGTATGGAAGGTTGAGGTGATACGTATGAGTGGCTCGAGTCTCGCCGCGTCATGTGACCGAGTGTGCGCACGCTGAGGGTACGCCTACTTGTGGGTGCCGAGATGATGTAAACCGGCAGCTCTAGGACTCGAAGTCGTGTGGGCCGCTAGAGCGAATAGCCCCCCGTCTCATCGTCGCGGATAACTTGCCCGCCGCGCAGCACAATCGTGCGGCGGCGCAGCTGATCGACGAGTTCTTTGGCGTGCGTCGCTACGGCGACCGTCGTACCTTTGATATTGATGTCGTTAAGCAGCTCTAGAATCTCCCAGCTGGTGTCGGGGTCCAGGTTGCCGGTCGGCTCGTCGCATAAGAGCAGCGGCGGGTTGGTAACCATCGCCCGGGCGATAGCGACGCGCTGCTGTTCGCCTAAAGACAGCTCGACCGGGTAGGCTTTGCGTTTATGCGCGAGCGCGACCTGCCGCAGCGCCAACAGGGCGCGGTGCTCCAGGTTCCCCCGTTCGCCGGTTGCCCGCAGCGCGAAAACCAGGTTCTCCGTCGCGCTCATGTTGGGCAGCAGGCGGTGGTTTTGAAACACCATGCCGATGCGGCGGCGCAGCAGGGGCAGCCGGTAGCTGCGCAAACGGCTCAGGTCCTGACCCAAGATATGCACGCTGCCCTCAGTCGGGGTGACGCGGCGCAGGATAAGGGACAAAAGGGTTGATTTACCGGCCCCGGAGTGGCCGACGATGTAGATAAACTCGCCCTTCTGGATTGTAAAGTCGACGTTTTTCAGCGCGTGCGTGTGGGTGCGCGGGTAGGTTTTGGTGACGTGGCGAAACTCGATCACGAGGGCTTAGTTTACCCCGTATCGTTTGCATGTGTTCGGGAGGACGAAAAGGCGCGTTGAGGGTTTACCGTTGCGGTTTTTACCGTCTACGCCCTAGGCGTCCCGTTCAACCTTCACGGCTTTAGAAGTGAAGGCGGCTTAGGTAGCCTGAGCCGCTCACGTTAAGCTTTAATCTTGACCTTCGAGCAACCTCTTTGCCTCGTTCAGCAGGTTGCTTTCGCCCAGCGTGTCGAGGTCGATTGTCTTCAAGAGCGCATGTGGCGTTCGCTGCTTTTGAGCCACAGTCTGCCTAAAAAAGCTCAAGAACGCACCCCTTGCAGGCGTAAAGGGTTGCAGGTAGATGTCGGCCCTGTCAAGCTCCTGTCCGGCCTGGAGCGTCAGGTTGTTCAGGTGCCGCCCGAACGGCTCGCCTTCGTTGACCTCAACGTCACCGTTCAGGTCTTGCCAAGCCGCCACCACATAGGTTCCCGGCTCCAGGTTGTCGATTCTAAAGGGCACTTGCAACGCGTCGGTCGCTACCTCTACGAGACCGGAGCGGTCGCTGTCGAAGTTGCCGCACTCCGCCACGCAGTAGAGCGCGGCGACGTAGGTCGTCGCGCTGCCCGTCACGGGGGGTGGGGTAGGTCCGGGGGTGGGGGCGTCGGTGCCGCCTAGTGCTGCCGCCGCGTCGACAAGCCCCGCCCCGCAGCCGCCGGGTTGTCCACACGCTTCGTCTGAGAGCGGGGTAGCGCTGCTCTGAAGCCTAGACAAGATCGTGTCCGGGTCCAGAGTAGGCTCCTGCGCGAGCATGAGCGCCACGAGCCCGGCGATGTGGGGCGTCGCCATCGAGGTGCCCTGATAAAAGCCGTAGGTGTAGCCGCCCGCGCCGTCGCCGATGGTGCTGAGAACGCCGGCGGGGACAGTTTCGCCCTGGAGGGTCAGGGTCTGAGCGGTATCGCCGCCCGGAGCCATGACCTGTACGCGCGAACCGTAGTTCGAGTAGGGCGCGCGTTCGCCCTGCGGACCCGTCGCGCCCACCACGATCACGCCGTCACAGTTCGCCGGTGCGTAGAAGCCCGCGTCGCTGTCCTCGTTGCCTGCGGCGACCACAACGGTCACGCCTTTCGCGCGCACCCGGTCGAAGGCTTCTTGCTCGAGCCCACTACAGGGCGCTTCGCCACCCAAGCTGAGGTTGATGACCTGCGCGGGGTTAGGGTTTATCGGCACGCCCGCGACAGGTTCACCGGCTGCCCACAACACGCCGTTGACGGTATCGGTATTTGAGCCTCCGCCCGTGACCCCGAGGGTACGGACGGGGAGCACCCGCGCGCCCCAGCTCACACCCGCGACGCCGACGCCGTCGTTGCTCCGCGCCGCCACCGTACCGGCGACGTGCGTCCCGTGATACGAAGAGTCCTGACCCAGGTCGGTCGGGTCGGCGTCGTAGCCGTCCCCGTCCCCGCCGTTGACGGCGTCCGACACGAAGTCGTAACCGCCGACGAAGACCCCTTGCAGGTCGGGGTGCGCCAGTGAGCCGGTGTCGACGATAGCGACCGTGACGTTTCCGCCGGTTCCGTTGGTCACGTCCCAGGCGGCGGGCAGGTTCATCGCCTCATAGTGCCACTGAAAGGGATAAAGCTCGTCGTTAGGGGTTCTGGCGATGGACCTGAGATAGTTCGGCTCGGCGTAGAGAACGTCCGGACGGGCGCTGAGTTCGTCTATGAGCCCCAGCGTCCCCCGCGCGTCAAGGTCTGTCCGGTAGAGAGCGGCTCCCGGCACACCGAGAGACTGAACCCGCCTCAAGGTCTGCCCTTGAACCGAGAGACTCCGTGCGCCCACCTCCGAACGAAACTTGACGACGACCTCACCCGGCACGAAGGCGGAGCTAAAACGCGCCACAGGTTGGACCGAAAACGACGAAACCTTGTCCAGCACATCGTCCGATACGCCTAGACCCCCGCGACTTCCCGGAAAGACGAGCGTGCCGAGAATCGAGCCGACCCCGCCGGGTGTACCGGGACCCGGCGCAGCACCTTGAACCTGCATGGGGATACTCAGCGCCGTCTGCGGCGGCGTCACGGTGGTGCAGCCCGAAGCGTCACCCACGCAGCCCAAGTAGTCTCCCGCGTCGACCTGCCCGTTAGCATTGACGTACTTAAAGCCGACGACGAGGTACTGCCCCGCTATCAGGCCGGAAACCGTAAAGTTGCCCGTGGTACCCCCCGTACTCACCACCACACTTTTTGTGTTCGGCGAGTTTACATTGCACTGGTTTGCCTCTAAAAAGCACGCGACGACCGCAGTGTTGGCGACGTCGCCGCCTGCCGGGGCCGTCGCGCTGCCCGCGAGGTTGCCGCCCGGCGTGTTCCCACCCCCGCCACCGATGGCGGCCATCTGGATGTTCAGCCCGCCCGCCGGGGGCGAGACCGGGGCCGGGTTGGTGCCGTCGAGCGAATAGACTCCCTGGTAATCTCCAGCATCTCCGTAGGCGTTATTGCTATTGACATCTTTAAACGCAGCGATGAGGTACTGCCCCGCAGCGACGTTCGGGACGGAAAAGCTTGCCGCTGCGCCCCCGGTAGAGACGCTCACGCGCGTGGTGTTGGGTGACTGTGCGTTACACTGCCCCGCCTCGACAAAGCAGACGATGACCAGCGTATTGGCAACGTCGCCACCCGGCGGCGCGCTCACCGTGCCGGAGACGGTGTTCGCGCTACCAACTGGACCCGTTGTATCATTGCCGCCACACGCCACGAGAAATGCCATTATGGCCGCGAAAAGTAGATGAAGCTTCACCGTGCCTCCTTTGTGTGCGAGCCTATTCACAGTCATACGCCACATCGCCTAGAGCGTTGCTAAAAAATACGTTACCTTGACCTTGTTCGAGGACGCCTTGGTACTCGTCGGCGATGTAGGTGACGCAGACGCCCCAACTGGCGCTGCTAGAGACCGTTGTATGGCTCATGTTGAGGTACGACTCGAGCCCCACCGACACCGCACTTGTAGTGAAACTGCCCCCGCCCGCATAATGCACCTCGGCGTAGCTGAGGACATTTTCCCGTGACGGGCTCTCGAAATAGCTGAGCCCATCCCAATAACCGGGTTGCGGCTGCTCGCCGATAAAGACGATTGGCGCGTCCGGCGTGCCGATAGCGGTAAGTGCTCCCAAGTCGTCGATGTCTATACCCCCACCTTGACCGAAGACAAACTGCACGCCGGGTTCTAGGGTCACGGTTCCGGCCTCTATGTAGAAGACGCTGTCTACGAAGTAGGGCGCGTTCAACCTTTTCCAAGTTGCACGCTCGTAGGTTTCGCTCAGCGCCGCGATGAGCACATAGGGTCTCTCGTTGGGTTGTGTCCCGCCTCCGTACTCGCTGCCCGCGTCGAGCTTGTAAACCTGTGCAGCGTCGATCACCACGCCGTAGAGTGCGTTGTCATAGAAAATATTGTTAGCAAACTCGTTCAGGACCACGTCGTCGAGTTCAGCGCCGTAGAAGAGGCTGCCCGACACCATTATGTTAGTCAGCGCCAGACCACCGTTGTCGAGTCCTGAAATGGCCCCGTTGTGAAATTTGTAGACGCCGGTATCTTCTTTACCCAGATAGCGGAAGTCGGCGTAGTCGATACGGCTTGGCAGGCTGCCCGGATCGAAAAATATCCCCTTGGCAAACCCCTTGACCGGACCCGCGCCTTCAAAAGTAATACGGGCTTCGGGCGTACCCACCGCTTGCAAGCTAGCGTTGTCACCCACGCGTAACGAGGCGTCTTGCCCGAACCTGACGACCACGCCCGGTTCGATGATGAACTGTCCGTTCTCGAGCGAAAGGTAATCTCGAACAAGATAGTCACAGTCCGAAGGGGTATTGGCAAATACACCCGAAACGGTGACGCTTCCGCTCAGCTCATTCGCGCAGGTACCCTCACCCGAGGGTGTTCCCATAGGCGGCTGGTTCGGTGTCGGGCCGGGAGGCGTCGGGGTACCCCCACAGCTCACCAAGAGGACGAGAGAGAGGGCGTACAACTTGCTTCGCATAAGGGACTCCCACATAAAAATAGCGAATTGCGAACCCAAATACAAGATGAACTAAAGCTGAGATGAGGAGGCTCGACGCCCACCGTAAGGCGCGCTGCTGCGAGCGCCAAGGTTACCGATTTTCATAGACACGCCAAGCATAAACATATGGAGCCTTCTTGGGATGTGAATATAGCCTGTCGGTGGCTGCTCCAGGTAGGAGCAAGTTGGGTATAAACTAAGGGGGCAGCATCTACGTCGTGCGAACCGACAAGTAGGGTAAGAACTACGTGCGTGTCCTTGTGCGGTCGTCGATCATCGTATCCTTAAAACCCATCCATGCCGTTCCAGCCGTTTTGATTTGTCAATAGGCAACTGGTTAAACACTTGCTCCTTAGCCGAAGAAGGCTCTATAGTTTTTGTATGTCAAAACTCAGGTCAGATGGCGGTAAAGACTTACGTGAAGGCCAACTTGTCGGAGCTTCAACGTGCTTACGAACATCGAGTTGCTGAGATTAAGAGCCGTTACGCCAACCTGCAAAACGCTAACGTGGTGACAGGTTGTCTTCAACGTTTGGCGATGAGGTAGAAGATTATTCGTGCTAAGCGCGAAATATTCGGCGACGACAATCTTTACTTGTCGGAGCGCCCTCAACAAATCGTCGCCGACTAATTTCAAACCTCAAGCGCCTTTTGTCTTAACTGTCTAGAAACCTAAAAAATGTGAGGGCAACCAAGTGCGGCAATTGCTAGGTTGCTACAGTGGCTACCTGTATGTCCCCAGCGTCTCCACGAGCAGCGCCAGTGCACCCTCGCGGTTGATCCTGTAGGCGACCTGAACGTTGGGTTTCGTGCTCGCCCTCGCGCCGCGCTCGTCGACAACCGTCATTCCGCGCGTGTGCTCGCCGCGCAGCTCGACCTCTACGTGGCGCGGTTCGGTAACCAAGAGGTCGGGGTGCGTCACGGCCAGCACCGCGCAGGGGTCGTGGAGCGGGCCTTCGGCGCGGCCGAAAAAAGCGTCGGCGTAGGCCTGGCCGTAGAAGCTGAGCAGCTCGGCGGCAAACTCCGCAACCGGATTGTTTAGCGCCCGAATCCGCGCTACGTCGTCCTCATAGATCATGAACTGGTGCGTCACGTTGAGGCCGCACATAATGAGCTTGACGCCGCTTGTAAAAACTACCTGCGCCGCCTCCGGGTCGGCCCAGATATTGAACTCGGCGGTCGCGGTGCGGTTACCGAAGCCCGCGCTCCCGCCCATAACCGAGATTCCCGCCAGCCTCGCTGCAATGTCGGGCGCTTCCCGCAGGGCCAGCGCGACGTTGGTCAGCGGCCCGACCGCGACGAGCCAGACACCGTCCGTCTCTCGAACCGTGTCGACGATAAAACGCACCGCGTCGCCCCCCGCCGCCGCCTGGGTCAGTTCGGGCAGCACCGGCCCACCGAGCCCTGACGCGCCGTGGATGTCGGGGGCGTGCTGCGCCTCGGCAACAAGGGGCCGCGCGGCCCCGGCATAGACCGGCGCTTCGATCCCGGCTATCTGTAAGGTCAGGAGCGCGTTGTGGGTCGTTGCCGTAAGGGGCGCGTTGCCACTTACCGTCGTAATTCCTAAGAGGTCGCTATGTTTAGCGGCGAGCAAGATGGCGAGGGCGTCGTCGTGGCCGGGGTCGCAGTCGAGCAGGAGGCGGGGCATGGGGGCATTATAGGCGTAAGCTTTGGAGCGTGCTCTGGCCGTGCCTTTTACTTGTGCTCGCGGTGACGTTGGAAGGGCTTACGCAGCGGCCCTTTTTGGCGACGCGCTGGGGTGTGCTGCTGGCGTTCTTGCTGAGGGGCAGGCGTCTGGACGTAAACCTCTACGAAGTGACGCGGCTTCCGGCTGTGGGCTTTCAGGCGGCGGCGCAGACGTGGGGAGAGACGGTGCTCGTAAGGGAGGGGCTGCTGAGCCGCGAGGGTGCAACGCGCACGCTGGCACATGAAGCGTGCCACGCCGCGCAGTACCGCCACTTGACGAGCCTCGGCTTTCTGTTGACGTATGTTTGGGGATGGCTTAAGGGGCTGGTCCTTACGCGCAGCGCGTTTCGGGCGTATTGGGAGATTCCGTTGGAGGCGGAGGCCCGCCGCGCCGCGGACGCTTCAGGCGTACCACGGTGGTACGAGGCCGCCTCTAAAGACCTGTGAAGCTCCCTTCAGTCAGGACCCGCAGAGCTTTTTAGAGTGACTAAAGGAGGATTATGCTTAACGGCAAGGTTGCTTTTATCACAGGGGGCGGTTCGGGTATCGGGGCCGCGGCGGGGAAACTGCTCGCTAAAGAGGGCGCGAAAGTCGTGCTGATAAGCCGCACCAAGGAGGAGTTGGAGGAGGTCGTCGCCGAGATCGAGCGTGCGGGCGGCGAGGCCGTAGCGCTCCCCGCCGACGTCAGCGACGGCGAAGGTCTCAAGGCCGCTATCGACGAGACGGTCTCAAAGTTCGGAGGTCTCGACATCGTTTTTGCCAACGCCGGGGTCAACGGTACCTGGGCAGGAATCGAAGACCTTACCGAATCCGACTTTCGCAAAACGGTCGACATCAACCTGACCGGCACCTTTTTGACCATCAAATATGCGGTACCGCACCTTAAAAAGCGGGGTGGATCGGTCGTCGTCACGTCGTCGGTCAACGGCACGCGGATGTTCTCGAACTCGGGCGCGTCGGCGTACGCGAGCACCAAGGCGGCGCAGGTCGCGCTGACCAAGATGCTGGCGCTCGAGTTGGCCCCGCAGAAAATCAGGGTCAACGTCATCTGCCCCGGCGCGATTGACACCGAGATCGACGACAACACCGAGCAGAATAACGAAGGCGTCGGCGTTGAGGTCAGGTTCCCCGAAGGCATGGTGCCCTTAACCGGCGGTCAGCCGGGGAGCAGCGAACAGGTCGCGCAGCTCGTGCTCTTTTTGGCGTCCGACATGTCAAGCCACATCACCGGCACCGAAGTCTGGATCGACGGCGCGCAGTCGCTGTTGCAGGGTTAGAATAAACCTATGAAAACCACCGCCAGCGACCGCGCACAAGCATTTATGGATGGGCTTAGGGCTGTAGAATCCGACCGAAGCCCGACCCCGCTCGTCGCGCTCTTTACCGACGACGCCACCTTGGAGCGTATGACGCACAAGACGTACGAGGGTAAGGCCGACGCCGAAGCCTTTTGGCAAGAGTACTTGGAGCCTTTCGGCGACCTCGCCACGGAGTTTTATAACGTCACCGAAGATGGTGACGGCGCTGTTTTGGAGTGGGAGACCGAGGGCAGCTTGAAGGGCGGTAAACCGATCCGTTACCGGGGCGTCAGCTCCATAAGCTTCGACGGTGACAAGGTCAAGAGCTTTCGCACCTACTACGACTCGGCAGCCTTTTTGACGGAGGGCTCGAGCCGGTAGCGTCACCAGCCTAAACCTTAAAAGCCTTGCGTTTAGCGTAGGGCTTTTTTGTTAGGGCCCATCGTGTTCAGAAGGCGCTCTACCTGCGCGTCAAACCAGCCGCTCGTTAAAGTTGCTCGTCAAACCGCGCCAGGGTGTGCGCCCAGAGGCGGTGCCAGTCGGCCTCCAGTAGGTGATCCGAGTCGGGATACTCGGCGTAGGCGAAGCGTGTGCCGGGGTAGACACCTTCAAGACGCCTGTGAAACCTGCGCGCGTAGTGGCGCGGCACCACCTGTCGCTGACTGCGGGCAGAGACAGGAGCCGTATACGGTCGAAACGCTCCAGGTGACGGTGGGGACTCTCGGGCAGATCGAGCGTCCACTCGGGCGACCCGACGATAGCCACCGCAGCCCGGAGCCTGGGCTCGAGCGTCGCCGCCGTGTAGATAATAAAACCGCCCACCAAAATGCCCGCAACGCCGACCCGCTCGCCTCTGATAAGCCCGGCTTGCGTAAGGTTGTCGACGGGGAGCAGCACCTCTTCAGCCGTCTCGAGGACGACGGTCAAAAACTCTCGTTCAAAGTTAGGGTTGGCCTTCGACAAGCGCCTGTCAAAGTCCGGTTAGCGCCGTTCACCGTGACCTACACCGCCTACTCCAACCACCAAAAATCCCCGCGCGGCGAGGCTCTCGAGGTCGGGGAGCTGTACATCTTTTGACGCGCCTAAACCGTGGAAAAAGAGGATACATCCTCTTTCGGCGGCGTCTAGCGAACCTTCGTAAACGGTGACGACCCCCTCGAGCTTGCGCCACGCCACCTTCATCCGGTTACCTGAGCACTACTGCCAACTCTTCACAGGAATAAGCTCGCCGCCGTCGACGGTCGCGGTTTTAACCCGGTGACCCCGGCTGAGTGAGACCTCCAAAACGGCTTGATCGAGGCTTTTGGACCCGATCAAGGTCTTGCGGACGAAGTAGCCGCTTCCTTGCAGGCTCAGCTCGCTGGTTTTAGAGAGCCGTACGGGGATAATCTCACCACTTTTGTGCGTAAGGACGCGGGCGAGCAAGAAGTTGCCCTCCTGCTTAAAGTTGGGGTTGCCTCTGCGGAAAAACATAGGTCAGTCTAGCATCGGGAGGTGTAGCAGCCCGCAAGGTTTTGGTTACGTGAGCGTCGGGCGTAGCCTCAGCAACAGGTAAGGCGGCCTGCCGTTCAGGGTACGGGAGCGTACACGCGGACGCCCCCGGGTTGCCTTGCTACGGCAGTTTGAGGGGTGATGCGTCGGGGTCGGCCTGGGGCTGAAGGGTCCGCTTAGGACCCTGGGGGCGGGTCCGGACCACAGCGGACGGCAGTCCCGACCGTGGAGGCGAACCTGTCCTGGATGGGGATGGTTGATGTATGGAAGTTGAACCGTGAAGGGGTGTCGGGTTTGGGCGAGCCGACCACCCCGACCTATCGGGTGTTTGCCCACGCCCGCCGCGCGGACTGCCGAGCCAACCACCTTCTAAGTGCCGCCTGAAGTAGTACCCGGCCCCCCGAACCCAGCCTTTTTCCGCCATGTGAAACCACAGCGAGGCGCAGCCATCAGTGAACCTGAGCAGGCGCAGTTTTGCTGGCGCAAAGGTGCGGTGTTTGACGGCACCCTCTTCAGGGTAGCCGTACTTGGCCAGATACGGCAGCGCGATTTCGCTGATACCCCTGACTACAGCTGGGGAGAGGACATCCCGGTACTTGGCGTGCTGCTTGGTCACGCTTTGAAGCTGGCGTCCCCTTCGCGCTCTTTCCGCCGGACTTTTGAGAACGGCCATTCCGGGCTCGTAAGAGACCTCCAAAAAAGCGCAGATGCGTCTTAGCGCCCCATCGGTATCTTCCGTAAGGTCCTCGTAGCGAACGGTAATCACGTCGGCTGCCGTATCAAACCCGAGCGTGTCGGCTTTGCGGGCAACGGCTAACCAGTGGTGAGCTGCGCGTAGGGGGCTGCGTCCATACGTCTTTAGCGACGACCG
>CADCWP010000264.1 GCA_902806425.1 uncultured Truepera sp. | reverse complement strand
GGGCAAAAGCACCAGGACGTTGCGGCGCGCTTTAAGGTGGGCGTGGCCACAGTGCGGCGCTACCTCAGCCGCTCACGTTTAGGAGAACTGGTTGTCAAGGCACCACCGGGCCGCAGCGCGTTGGTTCCACCCGAAGTGTATGAGCTACTAAGAGAACAAGTCAGGCAGCATAACGACGCCATCTTGGCCAAGCACTGTGAGATCTGGGAAGAACAGCAAGGCGTCAAGGTCAGCGTGGTGGCCATGCGCCGCACGCTGCAGCGTGCGGGTCTATCGAGAAAAAAAGACGTTGGGAGCGAGTGAACGTAATGAAGGTCAGGACTTTGTAGATCACAGGTCTCAAGATAACCCCCAGCGCTTGCACGCCGCCATTGTAGACCCTGACGCTATCGCCCTTTTTGTAAACGCGTTTAGTAAAGGGGTGCCGGACCTTCCTGCCATGATGCGCGCTCTGAAGCTGTCCGCTTACGACGGCCTGGAGGCACTGAGGCTAGTTGAAAAGCCCGTGCCTGAACCTAAAGCGGGTCAGGTACTCATCAAGGTTGAGGCGGCGGCGGTCAACCCCTCGGACCTGATGTTTATCCGGGGACGCTACGGTTTTACCAAGCCACTTCCCACCGTGCCCGGTTTCGAGGCGAGCGGTAGGGTGGTCGCCGGGAACGGGCGCTATCCGCGCTGGCTGGTCGGTAGACGGGTCGCGTGCGGGGTGCAAGGCGGTGAAGACGGCACCTGGGCCGAGTATGTCCTAGTCGACGCTAAAGGCTGTATTCCGCTGTTGCCGCGCGTGTCGTTCGAGCAAGGGGCTTCGCTGCTGGTCAATCCCTTTACCGCCTGGGCGCTGCTCGAGCAAGCCGAGCGGGGGCGGCACCGCGCGGTGGTGCAGACAGCCGCGGCTAGCGCCCTGGGTCAGATGGTGCTGCGGCTCGCTGTGCGCGCGGAGCTGCCCATGATCCACATTGTCAGAAGGGCCGAGCAGGTCGAGGCGCTGCGGGCACTGGGGGCGGCGGTGGTGCTAGACAGCTCCGCGCCGGGCTTTAACAAGGCGCTAGCGCGTCACTGCAACGACCTTGCGGCGACGCTCGCGCTTGATGCGGTCGCCGGGGACACCCCGGCCCGGCTTCTACGGGCCATGCCTCCAAAAAGCAAAGTTGTCGTCTACGGGGCGCTGTCCGAGCAGGAGGTCAAGCTGTCGCCGGGGGAACTTATCTTTAGAGATCAGGGCGTCGAGGGATTTTGGTTGTCAAGCTACCTGGGCAGCTTGAGCCTTCCCGGCTTGCTGTACCGAGCCTTGCAGGTGCAGCGGGCGCTTGCTACGGATTTACAGACGAAGGTGCGCTCTCGCATCCCGCTCGAGGAGGCCGTGGCGGGTATTCGGGATTATCAGGAGCGAATGACAAGCGGGAAAATCTTGCTCACGCCTTAAGCGCGGCGTTCCTCCTAAAACCAAACCGTTTCATAAGGTGTTCCGACCAAGGATAGCAACTGTTGAGAGCTAGGCCAGTCGGGCGGTGCCGCAACATCCGCTGCGGGCTTTCTCGTCTTGCGTGGCTGTGGCGGGTTCAGCCCGAGTTCTCCTAGCAGTTCCCTGACTCGGTGCAAGCCTACCTGTTGCCCTTGGTCCCGCAGTTCCCTATAGAGAAACCGATAGCCGTAGGTCGGATGCTCGAGAGCCACTTTCCTGACCGCCTCACGCACCCCGGCACGTGTCCCTTCTCTGGCGTCACGTGCCAGGGTGCTCTTCTTAAAGTGGCGCAACTGCCAGTAAGGCACCCCGGCGTAGCGAGCAAAACGCCGCAAACTCAGTTTGGATCGGCTCTGACGAAGTTCCATCACCTCGGACATACTCAGATAGCAAGCCCACTAGGGCTGGGTCTAGTGACCACTATGCTG
>CADCWP010000263.1:340-1913 GCA_902806425.1 uncultured Truepera sp. | reverse complement strand
GTGAGGCCTTCGTTCACCAGTCCGATTGACGGTGACCCTTACCGAAGCCGACCTCAGGGCCAGTTGCGTGGCGTCTTTGCGACTAACGTTTCTCTCACACTATGGCCTGCCAGGTTTAGACTGCACGCTATAAACTTTCTCAACCTGCTGCTCATCTCCGTGCCGGTGACGTTCTGGCTCGAGTTCAACCACGCCTCGGACACCCTGATTTTCGGCGCGGCGTGCTTGGCTATCTTGCCGCTCGCCGGACTTATAGGCAGCGCCACCGAACAGCTCGCCGCCCGCACCGGCTCGACCATTGGCGGCCTACTAAACGCCACCTTCGGCAACGCCACAGAACTCATCATCGCTTTTTTTGCGCTGTCCGCAGGAAAGTTCGACGTGGTAAAAGCGTCGATCACCGGCTCCATCATCGGCAGCCTGCTCCTGGTGCTGGGGCTGGCGATGTTTCTCGGCGGGCTCCGGTACCCGCGGCAGACCTTTAACGCGCACGCCGCGCAGGTCACCGCCAGCCTGCTGACGATTTCGGTCATCGCCTTTATGGTACCCGCGTTATTCGACTTTACCGAACGCTCGTTCGGCATCGCCCCGGCGGACGTGCGGGTGGACGACACGCACCTGGCTCTGGGTGTATCGGTCGTGCTGATCGCGCTCTACGCCGCCAACATCTTGTTCAGCCTGGTCACGCACCACGACCTGCTCTCGGAAGCAGATGGAGAACATGAGCACGGCAAGCTTTGGAGCCCGGTGCTGGCCCTCGGCGTGCTCCTCGGCGCGACCGTGCTGGTTGGGTTTATGTCGGAGGTTCTGGTGGGTTCGCTGGAGGGCTTTACCGCCGACTTCGGCCTGTCCGAGTTTTTCGTCGGTTTAATCATCATCCCTATCGTCGGGAACGCCGCCGAACACGCTGCTGCGGTCGTCTTCGCCATGAGAAACAAGATGGGCCTGGCCGTGACCATCGCGCTCGGCTCGACCACACAGGTCGCTCTCTTGGTCGCACCGCTTCTGGTTATCTTGTCGTTCGTGATCGGCAAACCGATGGACTTGGTGCTGAACAATCAACTTGAGCTGGTCGCGCTCATCGGCGCGGTCTTGATTGCCAACTCAGTTGCCAGAGACGGCGAGACGAACTGGCTCGAGGGGTTTATGCTGCTGGGCGTTTATCTGATCTTGGGTATCGCGTTTTTCTTTTTGCCGAGCGTTTAGCGCTTGGTCACGACCGATTCAAAAACTTGATAGGACACGTTAAAGCGCCCATTCGGGCAATGACCGCAATCTACTCACGCTCGAGGTTCGCCAAGTCGAGCAAGTCTTGCGGCCTCCCTGCCGCCCGTTTAGCTTCGATAAGGTCCCCCTTAGAGATGAAGTGCATCTCTGTTCCGGCAACGGTAAGTGTCTCGCGGTTTTGCCAAGCTTCGGCAAAGTCAACACCCGGAATCGACATCAGCACATCAACCCGCAAGGGAGGGCTGCCCATCTTGTAAAAGTACCCCTCTTGGGCGAAGTCTTGCGGAAGTAGATTGTGAAGCGGCGCGCCAAACTCCGCGAGCGCAGCGTAGACGGCTCGAGCGTT
>CADCWP010000263.1:0-293 GCA_902806425.1 uncultured Truepera sp. | reverse complement strand
GCCACCGACGATCAGATAGTGAACGTCATGCTTTTTGAAAAGACTCAACAGTTCTCTGAAGTCTGGGCTCGTCAGCATAGCCTTCCTTTATAAGCAGATAGTCTTTTACAAGGTCGAAGGCCGCCTCAAACAAAACTTCAGGGGTCTGACTCTGCCAAAAAGCCACGTCAAAGTTATCTTCTTCACCTAGTTTGCCGTAGCTCTCTTGAATTAGCATGAATTTATTTTACCACTGCTAGATGAACGGGCTCGAGGCCAGTTTTAGCGGTTGGTGATTCAAGAGCTTCATAGCG
>CADCWP010000262.1 GCA_902806425.1 uncultured Truepera sp. | reverse complement strand
GCCTGAGCCTCATGCTGCTACCCGCTTGGCTCCTGACGTCGAGTCGTCTCCGAGAAGGCAGCCGTGTTCGCCTCACCGCTGCGGTTGGAGGGGCTACCCTGGCGGGTCTAGCGGTTCTGTCGGTAGCGGCACTTACGCTCACGCCCCTCGGCGACCTCGATCTCTGGGTAGAGATGTTGCTCGGCATAATGCTCGTCAGCTTTTTCTGGTTCTACCTGCTCGTCGGTCGGGCGGCGCTCCGGGGTTCGACGGCTTAGCCTGACGTTCGGCTCTACACTGGTCACTAAGGTGCATCATCGCCGCTAGCTCACAGCAAACGTGGCCTCGCCACTGGCTACAAGGTACGGTGTCATGGATGCTCAGGACAGATAAACATTCTCATCATCAGCTCTGGCCTCGACCCTAACAGCCGCAGCCGCAGGCTCGCCCACCTCTGCCACGACATCCTGCTCAGGCGCGACGTGGAAGTGCGGCTCGCCGACCTAGCCGAGTTCGATATCCCCAACTTTGATAACGACGCCATATACCGCTCGGAGGCCTACCACGAGCTTCACGCCCTGACCGCCCAAAGCACCGGCCTGGTGTTGTGCAGTCCGGTCTATAACTGGGGATGCAGCGCCGAACTCAAGAAGTACATCGAGTACGTCGGCTCAACCCCACCTGACGGTTCGCGTTCGGGCGCGCTCTTCGACAAAGTGGTGACGTTCGTTAACAGCGGCGGCCTGCCGCACAGCTACACCGCGTTCCGGGAGCTGGCGACCGCACTGATGCTGGACTTCAAGTGCGTGGTCAACCCGTACCATCTCTACGCGCATAACCACCACTGGCAGGGCGAGGTGCTTGACGGTGGAGTGGTGGAGCGCGCCGAGAAGACGCTGGGAGTCATGACGGAGCTATGCGAGCTGCTGGAGGGACGCAGTTACAGCTCGACTTGGGAGATTTGACCTGCTTTGCTTAGGGCGATTGAAGTATGCAAACTCGGCGATAATTGCCCTTATCGGGCAGCGAACTCAAGCTCCGGTGCCTCCTTCGCCCGTGCGCGTGACCGGAGGAGCGAAGATGTCGAACCGTTCTGCAAGCGCTGTCACCGGTCGCATGTCGGGGAGCGGCCACGAGGGTGCGTTCTGAATCATCTCGGATAACGCCGTGAAGTACCGCTCGGCCCCGCCCGGCGACATCTGAATCAAAAAGCGCACAGGTTCGGTGCCGGGATTGGAAAAGCTATGAACCGCGCCGGGCGGCACGAGCACGAAGCCACCGGGTGTAAGGGTACTTTCGTGTTCGCCCAGCCTTACAGCAAGTTGGCCCTCGAGTACGTAAAAGAGTTCCTTCGTCTGCCTGTGCAGGTGAGGCTGCGGGCCGGGAAATCCCGGCGGCGCGGTGTACTCCAAGAACGACCACTGGCCGCCGCTCTGCTCTGCCGAGACGAGGAAGCGGATGCGGACACCGGCCATCGTGAGCGTGCGTGCGCCTGAAGTGTCACCGAGTAGAGGGTTCACGTTCATAGTTCTCCTTAGTGGTTCGGTCGAGCGGCGGAGCTGCGTTCCTATCCTCCTACGCTTCGAAGGTAGAACGGTGCGCGTGACAGGCGCGTGACTTCAGGCCTTCTTGGCGATAATGATGTTTATCGGCTGGTTTATGCAGCAGTTGGGCCGTAAGGCTTAAGAAGTGCCTAGGCGTTGTCCAAAGGGCTTCCCGCACCCTTGCCGCCCCGGTTCAGCACGTGGGTGTAGATCAAGGTGGTCGCAATAGTCTTTGTGGTCTAGAAGCTCCCGCACGGCGCGGACGTCGTAGCCGTCTTCTAGGAGCTGCGTGGCGAAGTTATGCCTATCTCGCCCATTCGCAGGACCGACTCCCTCAGGGACGATCCCTCGCTGCCTTAGTCCTCAATGTGAGGGAATCGTCCTGCGACCATAT
>CADCWP010000261.1 GCA_902806425.1 uncultured Truepera sp. | reverse complement strand
CGTCTCCGCAGGCTCGTGCCCCTCCATCTCGATAGACACATAGCCCTGAAATCCCGCATTCTTGAGGATGCGAAACACGCGGGCGAAGTCGATGTCGATGGTGAAGACCAGCCCACCGCCAGGGTACGTCTTGGCGTGCGCCAGGTCTACAAAGGGCGCAATCCGCTCCATCGCCGTATACATGTCGCCGTCGTAGTAGAAGTTGCCCATGTCGAGAATTGCGCGGAGCCACGGCGAGTTGACGCCCTCCAAAACCCTCACCATCCCCTCGGCGGTCGTGGTCAGACCCCAGTGATTTTCCAGCAGCAGCATCACGCCCTGCTTTTCGGCGTAGTCGACGCACGCTCCCAAGCCTTCGATGGCCCAGGCGAAGCCGTCGTCCTCGGTGTGGCCCTCCCAAGGCTCCGTCCAGCCTCGGCTCTCAACCAGTCCCGGCCCGCCCTTACGCTGCCACGTCCCGGCGTTCACACGAATCGACGGCACGCCCAGCGTGTGCGCCAGGTCGATGCAGTGCAGGGTGTGTTGCACTTGCTGTTGCCGCGCCTCCGCGTCGCTGGCGATAAAGTCCTGCGACGTGCCTATGTTGTAGAGTGCCAGGCCGCGTCGGAACGCTTGGCGTTTAATCTCTTGCAAGTAGCTGTTATCTTCGCTCTCGAGCTGCTGGTGCAGGATTTCGAGCCCCATCACCCCAACGTCGGCGGCGGCGTCGATGATCTTCGAGAGCGGTACCTTTTCCGGCGTGAAGTGCCAGTACGAATAGCTTGAAACGCCCAGCCTTAAGGTCTGCGTTGCGGTTTTCTCAGGTGCGGTCTGGCTCATGCTGCCTCCTGTGTGCGGAGTGAAACGGGTTTTTGTATATCCGCCGAGCGGTACGCGGCTAGCGCCACCTCGAGGGCTTTGAGTCCGTCCTCGCCGGTGATGGACGGCTCGCGCCCGGTTTGAATCATCTCTAAAAAGTCCTGAACAAGTCCTAAATCGGCGTCGCTGCCCCAACCGACCCATTCGGTCTTGTGCGCGGGCGCGGAGGTTAGGGTCAGGGTTTGCTTAAAGGCGTCAACGCGCACCAAGCCGCGTTCACCAAGAATCTCGAGGGTCACGTCGCCCCAGATGGCGTAGTTCTCGGGCCGCGACCAGCTCGTGTCGAGCGTGCCGTACATCCCATTTTCGAGGCTGAACGAAAGCATCCCGGCGTCGTCGATCTCGGTGTCGTGCAGAAGTCCGTGACCGACCTCGGCGTAGACCTCGGTAACTTCGGTTCCAAGCGCCCAGCGCAAGACGTCCATGACGTGAACGGTGTGGTCGATGACCGCGCCGCCGCCCGCCTTTTCCTTGTCAATAAACCAGCCACCCGGCATCCGCCCGTGGTTCGTGCATTTGGCGCTGATAAGCCGTCCGAGGGTGCCGGACTTGAGCAAATCCTTGAGGCGCTGAACGGGCGGCGCGAAGCGAACCGGAAAGGCAATTTGCAGCTTGCTTCCAGCCGCTTTACATACGTCTATCATCGCTTGGGCATCCTCGACGGTCGTGGCAATGGGCTTTTCACAGAGGATATGCGGCACCCGGCCTGCGGCGGCCTCAACGTGTACCCGGTGCTTGGCGTTTTCTGAGCAGACGATAACAGCGTCCAAACCTTCTGCGAGCAGCGTGTCCAGTTCATCGAAAAAGCGCGTCCCGAACCGCTCCGCCATCTCAGCCCCGCGCGCCGCGTCGGTGTCGTACACCCCGGCGACGCCGACGCCGAGCGTGTTCAGCGCGTTTGCATAGCTCAGGGCGTGCATGTGGGCGACGCTGATGATGCCGACTCTCGGGCTCACGCGGTCACCTCTTCGGTAAACCCCTCCACCGCCACGGGCTGCCCCGTCTTAATGGACTCGATGGCGGCAAGCGAGAGCTTGAGCGCCATCAGGCCGTCGTGTGGGGAAATGAGAAAGGGTTCGTCCGCGTCCAGAGATTCTAAGACGTGTTTCAGTTCCAGGTAATAGGGGTCGTCCGCCTCCGCGAGCGGGTTGTCGGCACCGGGAATCTTCTCGTCGCCGGTCTTTGCTGCGTCTACCTGTACGGTGAAAGGAGAGGGGTCGCTCGAGTCCCACTCTAGAAGCGTCCCCTCTCCGGCAATCTCTAGCGCGGTGCGAAACTGTCCCGGCGGGGACGCCCAACTGCCTTCGATGTGCCCTATCGCCCCGTTTTTGAACCGCAGTGTGATGAGCGAGTGGTCGCGCATACTCTCGTCCGCAAAGGTCAGACCACGTGCGAAGACTCTCTCCACGTCCCCGAAAAGCCAACGCGCAAAGTCGAGGTCGTGAATGGAGAGGTCCATGACCACGCCGCCGCCCTCCTCGAAGCTGTTGTACCAAGTGTCCGGATCGGGCCTTGGAAAACTCCCGGCTCGCACGGTTCGCAGAACGCCCGGACGGCCCAGCTCGCCCGTGTCCTGAAGCGCCTTAGCCTTTGCATACTGTGGAAAAAAGCGCACCACATGGGCGATAAATAGGGGCACGCCCGCCGTCTCGCAGGCGGCGATCATCTCTTCAGCGTCTTTGAGGTGTCGGGCGATGGGCTTTTCGCATACCACCGCCTTGCCCGCGGCGGCGGCGGCGAGCACGCCCTCCTTGTGCGCTGAGGTCGGGGTGCAAACATCCACCAAATCTACATTCGTTAAAAGCGCGTCTAAGGAGTTGAACGTACTCACCCCGAACTCCTGGGCGGCGCGCTCGGCGTTCTCCGGGGTGTGGTCGTAAAAGCCGACGAACTCGACCGGCAGATTTTGCCAGCGCGCGGCGTGCCAACTCCCGATAAGTCCCGCGCCGATGATGCCTACACGTCTCACATCCTGCTCCTTTAGGGCTTGCGCCCGCACCTCAAGCTGGGGTCAATGTAACACAAGAGGTATAGTACAGGTATAAGTGGGTCGTGATGCAGGGTGCTCCTTATTCGCGCGTGAAGCTGAGTAACGCCGTTTTAACGTCTGTCGTCGCCAGGGGTGTCAGCTTCGACACCATCATCCACCTCGAGGGGTTTCTGGCACCACGCCAGGCCATACTATTCGCCCGCGAGAGCTACGGGGCTGTCGGTGGAACCTCGAGCGCCTAGGCGCTCAACCTGGCTGCTCTGGGGCATGAGGTGACCGTGGCGGCGCAGCTCGGCCCCGACCGTTTCCATAAGGCCGGTATAGGGTCGTACGAGCTTCCCTACCACCGGACCGAGCAGCACACGAACCTGATGAACGCGCTTGGCGAACGCATCACATCTTCGCCGTGCAGCGCACCTTCGACCCGGCCGTGCAGACAGCTGACTTCCGAGCGTCGGGCCGACGTGGTGGTCCTCGACATTATCAACTGGAGCCGTCAGCTTATCCCACTCGCCAAGGCCCTTGACAAACTTGTCTGGTGCGACCTGCACGACTACGACGGTAAAAACGTCTATCACCGGGACGACCTGGACGCTGCCGACTACGTGTTTTTGAGCGCCGAGGTGCTGCCCGACCCGGAACACTTCGGTCATGACCTCATCGCGCGGGGTAAAGCGTTGGTCGTGATAGCGCGTGGGGTCGCGGGCGCTGTCGCCTTGACCGCAGCCGGTCAGCGGTTTGAGGTTGAGAGCGTGAGGGCGTTCGGTGGGGGCGATACCAACGGGGCTGGGGACGCGTTTCTGGCTAGGTAGCTGCACGGTCATGCTGGGGGGCAGAGCGTGCCGCGCTGTCTCGAGTTGGCGAGTCCTACGGCGGCGCTGTGAGTCGCCAGCTGGGAGTTGGTGCATTCAGAGTTCTCAGCTCAAAAGTTGGAGGGGTTACGTGTTCAGCATTCCGGCAACGTTTCGTGAGGTCCGAGTCAATCATGCCTACACGCCTCATTGGAACTGCGGGTACTTGGGTCCGACTACAGCTTCGGCTTGATCTTGCAGGCCTTTACACATTCAGATCAGCTCGTTTAGGTCAGCGTTTCGCGAATTTTTTGGACCAACTCGCGGGGGTTAAAGGGTTTTTCGATAAATGCCTGCGCGCCCAGGGCCTGCCCACGCACCACCTGTTCCTGGTGCCGGAGCGCCGACAAGATAAAGACCGGAACCTGTGAGCGTTGCCGGATCAGCTTTAGCAGTTCAAAGCCGGTGCCACCCGGCAGGTTCACGTCGAGCAGGATTAAACTCACCTCGGTAGCCCGCCGCTGAATAAGCGCCCGCGCCTGGGACACGTTTTCTGCGGTCTCAACAGCGTAGCCCTGCCGGTGCAAGATGTCGCTGATCAGCCCGCGCAGGGCGGCGCTGTCCTCGATCACCATGACGGTGTGAGGGGCGCGGGGGAGCGTGGGGGTGGGGTGGCCGAGAAGGTGTTCTAACGCCCCGGTAAGCGCCGCCGCGGTAAAGGGACGGGTTAAGACCGCACTAGCTGCCGGTAGGGCTTCGGGTCCCTCGTCGGTCAGCAGCAGGGGCACGTTCAGAAGGCGAGGCACCCGGCGAATGCGTTCGGCAAGCCCGCTCGCGCTGAGGTCGGGCAGACGCCCCAGCACGATAAGCGTAGGCGTCGTGCTCTGAAGGTGCGCCAGCGCCTCCCCCGCGCGGCGCACCCGAACGACGGTGTAGCCTTCGGTGCTCAGCGTCAGGTCGATCAGCCGCAGGAGCCGCGGATCGCTCTCCGCCACCACGACCGTGCGGCTTCCCTTCACGCGTCCTTCCCCCGTCCGCTCCCAGCTAGACTCATAGCCCGATTGTACGGGTCCGCTGACGGCAAAACCGCGCAGGGCTCACGCAGGCGTTCCCTTCAGCCACGCCTATTTTTCAGACGAGAGGGCGAAGCCGCGCATAAATTGCTCCTGTAAAAGCCCGAAGACCAGCAGCGGTGGGATGATGGTGATGAGCGCAGCGGCCATCACCTGACCCCATTCGGTGCGGTCGCTGGCATTTAGGAGCGCGCTCAGGCCCACCTGCACGACCTGCGTCTCCTCACGGCGGATGATGATGCGCGGCCACAGGTACTGATCCCAGACGTAGACGAACTGAATGACCGCTAAGGCCCCGATGGTGTTCCAACTGAGCGGCACCAGCACGCTCCTCAAAAAGCGCAGCGGCCCTGCCCCGTCCATTTTGGCGGCGTCGGCTAGGCTACGCGGGATCGAGCGAAAGTGCTGATTGAATAAAAATACCCCTGTCGCGGACGCCAGAAACGGCATGATGATAGCCCAGTAGGTGTTCGCCCAACCGAAGCCGAACGTCGGGTTTAAAATGTTCGCCGGGTGCCGCAGCCACTGCCAGAACGCCGCCCACGACTCCGGTGGCTCCTGCGACACCAGGTCAAAAAGCGGCAGCACCAACACCTCTAAGGGCGTCAGCAGCGTGAGCAGGATAAAACCGAAGACAAAGCGCCGCAGCGGAAAATCGAAGTAGACGAGGGCCGTCGCTGCCATAAGCGACAGCAGCGTCTTGCCGAACGTCACCGCTGCTGCCACAATCAGCGAGTTGCGCATGTAGATGCCCAAATTGCCACCCGTCCAGGCGGCGCGCACGTTTTCAAAGAGCATCCCCCCAGGAACCAGGCTCGGTGAAAGCACCTGCGTGCGCGTCTGCGTCGCCTTGACGAGGGCAAACACAATGGGCGCGGTGATGAGCACACAGGCGAGAACGAGGAGCGCGTGGGTGAGCCAACGGGTGCGGTTCACTAGCCCCCTCCGTAGTAGACACGGCGGTTGCCGAAGCGAAACTGTAAAAGTGCAATCCCCGCGACGATAAAGAGCAGCACCGTGCTCTGCGCCGCCGCGACGCCCAGATTGCCGGTGCCGCTGAAACCGTCCTGAAAAATTTTGTAGATGAGCGTCGTCGTGACGCCCGTTTCGTCGAGCGGGGGCCGTCCGATGGGGCCGCCGCGCGTCATGATGTCGATCATGCCGAAGGTGTCGAAAAACGCGAAGGTCAGGTTTGTAAAAACCAAAAAGAAGGTCATCGGGCCGAGCAAGGGGAAGGTCACGCGCCAAAACCGCTGCGGGCCGTTCGCCCCGTCGAGCTGCGCGGCTTCGCCGAGTTCGCCAGGAATGTTGCGTAGGGCCGCGAGATAAAAGACGATATTGTACCCCAGGTTTTTCCAGATGGCGGCGGCGGTGACGAGTGCAAAGGTTAGGGGCGGCGTGTCGAGCCAGCGCGGGCGAATGTTAAACAGTGTCCCCAGCACGTCGTTGACAACCCCGACTTGCGGGTTGAACAAGAATACGAAGACCGTCCCAGCTACGGCGGGGGAGAGGGCAAAGGGCCAGATGAGCAGAAGCCGGTACACACGCGCGCCGCGCACGGGCTGATTGGCGAGCGTCGCTATCCCGAGGCTCAGCGCTAGCCCGATGAGGACGACCCCCAGGCTGAAGACGAGCGTCTGCCCCAGCGCCTGATAGTAAGCCGGGGCGAGCGGGCCGACGAACAGCGCGCGAAAGTTTTCCAGACCGACAAACTGCCGCGTCCCCAAAAATAGGTTGCTGCGAAAGACGCTGCCGACAAACGACTGAAGGAGCGGATAGTAAATAAATACGAGCAGGATTAAAAGTGTGGGTAGGAGTAAAAGCCACGCCAGCGCGCGACCCTTAAAAACGGCGTTTTGCATAGCACCTCACGGGGATTGACGGCTGTAAAAACATAGAACACATCATAACAAAGAAACAAATACGGCTTTTTGATCGGCAATTTGTGAAGTAGTGCAGACAGGAGCCTGTAAAGATCGTTACAGGGACCATTTCAGCCGAGGACGTTTGCGGCCCGTTACCCCCAAACAGCAGATGCTGACAAAAGGTCCGCGGTCCACTACCTCTGCGGCGGCAAAGAAACTTCGGGCTGCGTCCTCTCAGCCCGAAGTCGGTTGTGCAAACCCTACTGAAAGTTGCTGTTGTATTCTGCCAACCGCGCCTCGGCCTGCGTAGCCGCGCGCGCTAACTCGGCGTCAATCTCCGCTCCGCTGAAAATGCGCTGCATGGTCTCCTCGACGATGGTGCGGATTTCCTGCATGGTGCCGCTCAGGGCTCCGGCGGTCGCATTGTTGACCTGTGTCTCGGTAAGCTGGTTGAAGGCGACGTTGTAGTTTGGAAACTCGTCGAACCACCCCTCGGCCCTAAGCGCCTCGACCGACGAGGTGCGCACCGGGTAGTAGCCGGTCAGCTTGTGCCACGACACCATGTTTTCGGTGTTGGTCATGTACAAAACAAAGTCGAGCGCGGCCCTCTGCTCCTCAACCGGTTTGCCCTCCACCAGCCAGAGGCTCGCGCCGCCGATCACGACGCCGTTGCGATTACTCCCGTCGGGAATCGGCAGGAGGCCCGCGCCGAGTTCAAAGCCGTTCTCCTCGGCGGCGGTGGTTAAGTTGCCGAGGTCGGCGGTCGAGGTGATGTGGAAGACGACCTCTTGGTTGGCGAATAACGCGTCGGAACCGTCCCAGTCCTCGAGCCGTCCGGTATAGCTGTAGTAGCCCGCGACGTTGAGATCTTTTAGGAACGTCGCAACAGTTTTGAACGCGCCGCTCGTCAGGTTGGCCTCAGTCGCGCGACCACTCCGACCGTTGTCGTTGTTGAGTAGGGGCGCGTTCTGCTGGGCCAGCCACTGCTCGAAAAACCAGCCGTTAAGGCTGACCCCGAAGCATTTAGCGCTGATACCCGACGCGGTGACCGTCTCACACGCAGCCATGACCTCGCTGTAGGTCTCGGGTGGAGCCTCCGGGTCGAGTCCGGCCTCCGCCATCAGCGTTTTATTGGTGTAAAGAATGGGCGACGAGCTGTTAAACGGAACCGAGTTGACCTGCCCGCCAATGGTGTAGTAGTTCAGCACCGGCTCGATGTAGTCGGAAAAGTCAAAGTCCCCGGACACTTCGGCGACCGGCGTAAAGATGCCCGCGTCCAGCGCCAGCTGCGAGCCGATCTCGTAAATTTGCACGACGTGCGGCGTGTCGCCCTGGCGCGCGCCCAAGACGACGGCCTGAAGCGTCTCGGGGTACGAGCCTTTAGATTCGACGTTCATAACAAAGTCGGGGTTTTGCGCGCTCCACTCGCCTGCCCGCTCACTTATCCAGTTCGAGCGCGGCTCATCGGTAAAGGCGTGCCAGAAGTCGAGCTGGGTCTGGGCCTGAGCCGACGCCAAACCCACGACAGATAAGGTCAACAGATGACGTTTCATAAAACTCCCTTTTCGCTGGTTTTATAACGCTTTCCCCGACAGTGTAACAGACGCCGCGAGGACCGAAGCTCATCTTCTCAGGCTGCTGTCAAGCTGTTATCAGCTTTTAGGCGCGATAGGCGCGCACAGTGCCGTCGAGCGCCGCGACCAGCAGCGTGTCGCCGAGGACAAGCGGGCTCGCCTGAACCGGACTGGCACTCACTTGGTCATGAAATAGCCGCCCGCCGCCTCTAGCGTCGAGCGCGTGCAGTTCGCCGGTTTCAGTGGCGACGTAGAGCACGCCGCTCGCTAAGATAGGCGTTGCAGTTACGCGCGCGCCCAGCGGCACCGCCCAGACATCGTCGCCACTGCTGAGCGACAGACAGCGCATCACCCCGGCCCACGACACGCTGTAGACGAGCGGTCCCCACGCCAGCGGCGAGGCCCAGAGCGGCCCCTCCATGTCGTAGGTCCAGCGCAGCTCGAGGCGCGCCATATCAAAGGCGTGCAGGTCGCCGCCGCGCTCGGGCAACAGGAGCAATTCGTCTTTGGCGGCGGGTTGCGCCATCACCTCGCCGAGTTCGACCTTAAAGCGGCCCTCGCCGTCTAAACCGACGCAGTGCAGCCAGCCCGAGTGGGTCAGGTAACAGAGCGTGGTGCCGCAGACGGTCGGGGCCGTAGCGGCGGCGCTGCTCGGGTAGCGCCAAAGGAGGTCGCCGGATAAGGTGCGGCGCTCGAGGCCCCCGTCCGTGCTCAAAAACAGCGCGCCAGCGTACGTCAGCAGTCCTGCGGCCCCGGCGGTTTCGTCGCGCCACCTCAGCTCTCCCCCGGGCCACTCGTGCGCGCTCACGCTCCCGGCCCGGCTCGTATAGAGGAGCGTCCCGGAGGCGCTGACGACGGCGCTGTTGACCTCGTCGTCGGTCGCAAAGCGGGTTTGCACACCCCCGTCACTCGGGCGTAGCACCACCACCTCTTCGCTGCGGAGGCCGAGCAGGAGAAACCCTTCAGCTGCGGTGATGGCCCCCGGCCACTGCGGCCCCTCGGGCAGCTTGACCGACCATACCCGCGCCAGCTTGCCGGGGTTAATCGGTCCCCCCGGCAAAACGCCCTGCTGTCCCGGCCCGCCGAGCCGCTGCGCGCTGCTCCCCCGCAACCGCTCGGCCTTGATGGTCCGGAGCGCGTCGGCGACCCTTTCACCGGACGCAGGACGCTCCCGTGGATCTTTGGCGAGCAGGGCTTCTATAAGCTCGGAGAGGCTTTTCGGCAGTGCCGGGTTGAGTTCGTGGGCGGGTGTGAGCGCCCCATAGACGTGCTGATAGAGGAGCGTCAGGTCGTTTTCGGCCTCGAACGGGGCCGCGCCGGTAACGGTTTTATAGAGAACGGCCCCGAGCGCGTAGAGGTCGGTGTGCGCGCCCGTCGCGCCGCCCTGCGCCTGTTCGGGCGCCATGTACTGCGGCGTCCCGAGCGTGAGGCCGGTGCGGGTCAGCTGCCGACTCGCCTCGGCGAGCTGCACGAGTCCGAAGTCCATGACCTTGGGATGCCCTTCGGGGGTCAGCAAGATGTTGCGCGGCGTGAGGTCGCGGTGGACCATGCCCAGACGGTGCACGTAAGCGAGCGCCTCGGCTACAGCGGTCGCGGAATCCAAAAAGTGCGTAAGTGGTTCGGGGTCCGCGCCCAGCGGCCCGAGGTCGGTGAAGGTCCCACCGGAAACAAGTTCCATTACAAAATACACGTGGTCGCCGCGACCCAGGTCGTAGATGCTGACGATGTTGGGGTGACTGAGTTTGGCGAGCGTCATGATCTCACGGCGAAAGCGTTCGGAATCGGCTTCGGTCAGGTGCGGGCGCAGCACCTTGAGGGCGACCTCACGCTCCAAATGCCGGTCGAAGGCCCGGTAAACCTGCGCCATCCCACCCTGCCCGAGACTCCCCATGACTTCGTAACGTTCGTCGAGCAGTTCACCTGCGGGAATACGCGACACCCGAACAGGATAACGGTTTTGACGCGGCGGGGTTTATCTATCAGCGTTTACTGCTAAGGGTTTACGGTTTAAGGTAAAGAGCCGACGCTAAAGAAGTAGCTCTAAAAGCTAGGGTCTCTACAGCCGTACTACCTTTGAGGTGGTCGCTTACTCGCCGCCACTCATGTACTGTTAAAGCTACCGCTGAAATCGCCGTGAAAACCGCCGCACCTCAGCCCTCTTCGGGCGTGTCGGCAGCCAAAGCGGCGAGCAGTTTAGGGTCGAGCTCGCCCTGTTCGACGGCGCGGTTTAACATCTCGATACCGAGGCGCACGACTTCGGACTTGGAGACCAAGCGCTCGGGATTGGAGAGCTGATAGGCCGTTTTGGTCAGCAGCGAGTCCTGCTTTTCGGTGATCACGACCTGTAGCCGTTTGCTCTTTTCGCGTTTAGGCATCCACAGCCTCCAAGTCAAGTTTAGCATTAACTTACACACCTTGACAACGAGAAATGTTCCACATAAAGTTGGTGTGTGTAACTTGTGTAACTGATGTTTTGCGCGGCTTGTGCTTAAATCTGTTAAGTTAGGGGCGCGAGCGACGCCGTCGCGTGCCCAGAGGAGACGATGGAAACTCATCTCGACGCTTTTTATATCAGTGGTGGTCGCCCCCTGCGCGGCGATTTTACCGTGTACAGTGCTAAAAACTCCGCGCTCTACTTAATCTTGGGGGCGCTTTTAACCCGGGAACCGGTCGTCCTTCGGGAGGTGCCGCGCCTGAGCGACATCCTCGCCATGTGCGCGCTTTTAGAACACTTCGGGGCGCGTACCCGCTGGGTAGGCCGGGACCTCCACATCGAGGCCTCGAGCCTCGTGACGACCGACGCCCCATTTGCCCTCGTCAGCCCCCTGCGCGCGAGTTTCGTGGCGATGGGGGCGCTTTTGGGTCGCTGCGGCGAGGCGCACATCTCGATGCCGGGGGGCTGCGCGTTCGGGCCGCGCCCGGTCGACCGTCACATCAAGGCGTTCCGGCAGTTGGGCGTCGCGTTTTCAGAGGTCAAAGGGGACTTCCACGCGCAGCGCAGCGCGCCGCTCTCGGGTCGGGTCGTCTTCGACGCGCCGACCGTCGGCGGGACGCAGAACATCATCTTGGCGAGCGCGCTGGGCGCGGAGCGGGTCATCATCGAGAACGCGGCCTTGGAGCCTGAAATCGCCGACTTAGCGGAGATGTTAAACGCCATGGGGGCCAAGGTAGCGGGGGCGGGGACGCCGACGGTCGTCATTGACGGGGTAGAGGCCCTGCGCGGCGTGACCTACAGGCCGCTTCCCGACCGCATCGAAGCCGGAACGCTGATGCTGGCGGCGGCGGCCACGCGCGGGCGGGTGACGCTCGAAGGGGTACGCGCCGACCACCTGCGGGCGGTCACGGCCAAGTTGGAGGAGAGCGGCGTCGAGGTGCTTGAACTCGCCCCTGACGCGCTGGTAGTAGACGCCTCGGGACCGCTTACACCGGTCGACGTGACGGCCCTAGAATACCCGGGCGTCCCCACCGACCTGCAAGCGCCGTTCGGGGCCTTTTTGGCAACCGTACCCGGCACCAGCGTCGTTACCGACCGGGTCTACCCCGACCGCTTCACCCACGTTGGCGAACTCTCCCGCACCGGGGCGCGGCTCGAGCTGCGTGACCGCACACTTGTCATTAAGGGGGGGGTGCTGCACGGCGCGCCGATGCACGCCGCCGACATCCGGGCGGGCGGCGCGCTTATCATCGCCGCCTTGGCGGCGCGTGGTCAGTCGACGATCACCGGCGTGCAGTACGTCCGTCGGGGTTACGAAGGGCTCAGTGGGCGTCTGAGCGCCCTCGGCGCGCAGATTCGCCTGGGCGCGGCCCCGGTCGCCATGAACGGGACAGGAACCTACGGCGACTAAAAACCTTTAACGGGCGTGCCAACGTCTGAGCTTGCGCAGGGTACGGGTTTACCGGAGTCGAGCGAGGTTTCAACGTAACACGCACGCTATTTCATCACGGGCTCGAGGGCGGGTGCCTCCTCAACCATGGTGTCCCCGCCCGCAGCGGTGAGTGTACCCTGACCGCGAGCCAAATCTTTGAGCATTCTGGCGTGGTGCCGGATGTCCTTTTCGGAAAGGGGTGCAAGCTGCGCTGCCGGGCGCTCCGGGACTACCCGACGACCGAAGTAAAGGCGTGCGGCAACCCCGGTGAGCGCGACAGCGACGCCTACGCCTGCGACGCTCAACCAACCCGGTTGGGCGAACGAGGCGCGAATTTCGGGCAGCACGCCCTGCGCTAAGGCCCGCTCCTGCACCTCCGGCGTGTCGGCGATAACGTCCAAGACCGGCGACGAGGCCGTTCCGGAAAACCCCCAAGGCGACGGTGTTCTTCGCGGTGTTCGCCAGCCGTCCGGGCTGAACGGGTCGTACGAGCCGGACATCCCGTAGACGCTGAAACGGCGCGGCAGCGGCAGGCGGGTCGTGAGCGTTAGGGTATCACCGGTGACGCTGAGGCGCGCGCTGCTCGCTTCGGTGACGTCTACCCTGGCGCCGTCTTGAGCGCTAAATACCCTTACCGTTTCGCCGACGACGCGAAACGCGTACCGCCACGTCGCATTTGGCGGGAGCCGGAGTTGTGATCCGGTGAGCAAGTCTTGGGTTCCGGCCACCTCGGCGTCGCTTACGTAAAGCTCGAGCAGGGGCTGCGGGAACCCGTCCTCAACCCGCCCTAGCGCCACCTGCAAGGTTACCGTGCTTCCCGCCAAGACCTCCAAGCCGCGAATGTCGAACGCCTCTCTCTGCCGAAATAGTGTCGCCGTCGGTGCAACCAAGTCTTTTCCGAAGGCGTCCCCGGCTGGATCGCGCACGCTTAAAAGGGCCGCCAGTAGAAGCGCGTCAAGCACTCGCGGTCCTGAGCTGTTTGCTAAAGGCGTACAACCAGCGGGCGAGCCGCTGCGAGTCGTGCCCGGCCTGCGCGCCGCTGCTTAGGAGGTTCAGCGTAGCGACCTCTATCCCGGCTTTGACAAAGGGTGCCGGATCGAACGCCACCACCTCCGCGCCCTCGGCGCGGTAACGCTCGAGCCGCTCTGCGTTGACCTCGCCGGTATTCATGACCACCCAGTCCGGATACCGGCCCAGATGTTGGTAGATAACCTCGACGTGCTCCCAAGCGCTGAAGCCGTCCGTCTCGCCCGCTTCGGTCATCACGTTACAGACGTAGACGAGCGCCGCCTTTGCCGCCAGCACGGCCTCACGGCTTCCCGGTACCAACAGGGGCGGCAAGGTGCTGGTAAACAAGCTGCCCGGCCCCAAGACGATAACGTCGGCGGCGGCCAAGGCCAGCCCCACGTCGGGGACCAGCGCGGGTGCGGCGGGCTCGAGCGAGACCTCGCGCACCGCACCCGGCACGCCGCGCACGCTACTCTCACCCATAACGACCGCGCCCGAACGTTTAACGACGCGGAGGGTGGTCGGCGTGGTGGTGACCGGGTAGACCGCGCCGCAGATGTTGAGAAGCGAGTTTAGAACCCTCACGGCCCGCGCGAAATCACCCTCGACCTCGGTAAGGGTGGTGATGAGCAGGTTGCCGAAGGTGTGGCCCTTTAGCTCGAGCCCCCGAGCGTAGCGGTATTCGAGAAGCTTCGAGACGTGCAGTTCGTTGTCCGAAAGCGCCGCCAAGCAGTCCGTCAGGTCGCCCGGAGCCGGAATCCCGAACGCCTCGCGGAGCCGCCCCGACGAGCCGCCGTCGTCGCTGACCGTCACCACGGCGGTGATGTTCGAGGTGTAGTGTCTAAGGCCGCGTAGCAGGTTTGAGAGCCCGGTGCCGCCGCCAAAGGCCACGATGCGCGGGCCTTTGGCGAGCGAGACGCGGCGGTGCAAAAGAACCGCCGCGTCCCTGGGCTTGGGCATCCAGTTCGATAGCAGCGAGCGGTTAAGGCGGCCAATGGCGCCCACCGCCAGCGCGCCGCCACCCAAAATCAGCGAGAGCGCCGAGAGACCGCCCCAGCGCGGCCACCACCGGCTCGCGGTCATGGCGTGCTCGAGCGGGCTCAGCACGTGCCCGTTGCCCCAGAGCCAGAACGCGCCGAAAAGAACACCGATGAGGAGCGCGGCGACGCCCAGGCTGATGACCGTAACGTGCCGCTTGACCCCCATTCCCGGCGTCAGCCAGTAGCGCAGGTCGCTGACGCGCTGAAACCGCCCCGCCCCGCCCCGTTCCGAGCCGGACCGTCCCGACCTGGCCTCCAGCCCAACTCCCAGCTTAGCCACGCGCGACCTCGTGTTCGGCCAAGGCCAGGGTTAGGTCGCGGTGTTCGGCGTAGGTATCGAAACTTTCGGCGAGGTCGTGCTTGAGGCGTTCGGCAAAGGCGACCGAGCGGTGCTGACCCCCGGTACAACCGACCGCCACGGTGTACGACGTGCGTCCGGTGACAAGCGCCCGCGTCGCCAAAAGTCTGACGAACTCGCGCAGCTCGGTGTAAAAGGCCATCCCTTCACCTGTAAAGACGTAGGCGGCGACCGCCGGGTCCTGTCCACCTTTAGCGCGTAGGGCGGGGTCGTAATAGGGATTGGGAAGCGATCTCAGGTCAAAGACGTTGTCGGCGTCTATCGGCACACCCCGCTTGAAGCCGAACGAGGCGAGGCGGAGCCGAAACTTCCGGTCGTCGCCGAAGCGCGCCCACAGCTCCTCGGTAAGCCCCCTGGCGGAGAGCCCCGAGGTGTCCAGCACCGTGTCTGCGACCGCCCGCAGTTCGCCTAAGACCTCCCGCTCGCTGGCGATATCTTGCGCCAGCGGCGCGCGGCCCAGGGGGTGCGTCCGCCGGGTAAAGTTGTAGCGCCTTATAAGCGTCTCGTTCGAGGCGTCCAAAAAGACGACCTCGGGGCGGATGCCCCGCGCCCGGAGCGCCTCTAACGCTTCGGTGAGTTTCGGCAAAAAGACCGCCGTACGCACCCCGACACCGACCGCGACCCGCGGCTGCACCGGGTCGGCCTGCGTGACGAGTTCCTCCCACAAGGCGGGTGGTACGTTGTCAGCGGTAAAAAAGCCTAGGTCTTCAAGCGCGGCCAGTGCCGTCGTCCGCCCCGCCCCCGAAAGCCCCGTCAGCACCACAAACCTCACAGCCACGCCCTCATCCTTCTACCTTACGGTTTTGTGAGCCGGAGCGCAAAGACATTTGCGCCTCCTTGAACCACGGCGGCCTGCGCCGACCGCCATAAAAGCGACCCCGCCGCGACTAAAAGCGAGCCGCCGCCTAGGTCAGCGCGCACGAGCGGTAACCCGCGACTCCGGGTAGCGCGAAAGGTGGCGGTGAGACCCGCCTGAGGCGGTGTGTTCAGGGGCTCAGTGAGCGGGTCGGTGTCGGCACCACCGTCTAAAGTGCTGTCGGCTACGCCGCCCGCCTGCATGAGCGTCCAGCGCTCGCCGTCAAAGGTGATGTAACGCCGTCCGGCGGCCTCCACCCAAAAGGTCACTTCGGTCGCCGACTGCCTGTAAACACCCCACTGTGCAGGCGGAATAAACCCCAGTTCGCGCTCCACACAGACCGTCACCTCGGCCCCCTCTTGAAACGGCACCACGAGCGCGTCTAGCGCGACGCGCTGCCGCACATCTTGCGCTAAACCCGCGGCGTCGGCCTGCGCGCCGAAACAACCGATCCGCACCCCGATGAGCGAACTCTCCGGTAGCTCGTCGGTATAGGCGTCGTAGCCGACCCCGCGCAGCCGTTCGGCGATGGCGGCGGCTCGTGAGGGGCTGCGGTAGGCGAACACCTGAACCGTCCAGCGCTCCGCCGCCGCGTTCGTCAGCAGCAGCAAGAAGAGACAGCAAAATGCGGTACGCACACATCATCATAGCAAGGTGTAAGGTGCGTAGGATGTGACTTCCAAGTACGACACAAGAGACGCGAGAATGGGCGCGCTCCCCTAAAGCCTTGTCAGAGTGCAGAAATTCGCCAACACCTTGAGCCCGACCACCTGACTTTTCTCCGGATGAAACTGGGTGGCGTAGAGCTGCCCGTGTGAGACCGCGCTCTTAAAGCGTACGCCGCCGTACTCGGTCGTCGTGCCGGAGACGCTCTCGTCGCTAAAGTCTACATAGTACGAGTTGGCAAAATAGACGAAGGCCCCGTCGGGAATACCCGCTAAAAGCGCCGGGTCGCCCGTTTTAAACACTTGGTTCCAGCCCATCTGCGGGACGCTCACACCTTTTGGAAAGCGTTTGACCGTACCGGCGAGCACGCCGAGCCCCGGCACCCCCGGCGCTTCTTCGGACGACGCCATCAGGAGCTGCAAACCCACGCAGATACCCAAAAATGGCCGTTCGGCAGCAAGGTGCGCCCGCACCACCGGCTCGAAGCCCGACTCTAAAAACGCCTCCATCACCTGCCGGAAGTGTCCCTGACCCGGCAAGACCAGCGCGTCCGCCCCCTCGGCGTCGGCGGGGTCGGCAGTGATGCTTACGTCCGCGCCGCTATACTCCAGCGCCTTGTGGACGCTGTGGAGGTTGCCCGCGCCGTAGTCGATAAGGGCCAGCTTCACAGGTCTCACAGCGTTCCTTTGGTGGACGGCAGGGTGTCCGACACGACCCGCGTCGCCTCATGCAGCGCCCGCGCCCACGCCTTGACAACCGCCTCGCAGACGTGGTGCACCTCCACGCCCGAGAGCACCCGCACGTGCATGGTGACGCCCGCATGGTTGCAAAATCCGCGGAGCAGTTCGCGCAGATGATGAACGTTAAAGCCGCCCGCACTGCCCTCGAAGCCGTTTGGTTCAAACGAAATCCACGGCCGTCCCGAGAAGTCTAGGACGGCGTGTGCCAGCGTCTCGTCCATCGGCATGAAGGCGTCGGCGTAGCGTGCAATCCCCGTCTTGTCGCCCAAAGCCCGTGCGAACGCCTGCCCGAGCGTGATGCCGGTGTCTTCGGCGAGGTGGTGCACGTCGATGTGCAGGTCGCCCCTACCTTCTACTGAGAGTGCAAACGCGCCGTGGCGGACCAGCTGCTCGAGCATGTGATCCAAAAACCCATGCCCTGTCGCCACGACGCCGCCTGCGGGGGCATCCAGCTCGAGCGTGACCTTGATCTGCGTCTCGTTCGTCACCCGTTCGACGGTCGCTGATCTGGGTGCGGTTCTAGCCACGGACCACGACCGCCTCGCTCGCCCGCTGCGCCGCCGCTACGAAGGCGCGGTTTTCCTCCGGCGTCCCAACCGACACGCGCAGGCAACCCTCCAGCCCTGGCAGATGATCCTGCCGCCGCACCAGCACGCCTGCGTCTAAAAGTGAAAAGAAAAATGCCTCGGCGTCACCTACGTGGAAGAGGAGAAAGTTAGTCTGCGACGGGTAGACGGTAAGTTTGGGCAGCTTCTGGAGTTCGGCGAGCAAAAAAGCCCGTTCCCTTTTGGCTTCGGCGGCGCGGGCCGCGACGTATTCGGGATGCTCCAAAACCGTCAGCCCCGTCGCTACCTGTAAGGCCGAGACCGAAAAGGGGAGAAGCAGCTTTTGCAAGTTTTGGGCTAAATAGGGGCTCGTCAGGGCATAACCAAGCCGCACACCGCCGAGGCCGAAGGCTTTGCTGAAGGTCCGAAGCGAGGCCGTGTTCGAGTTGGTGCTGACCAGCGGCAGCAGATCGGTGTCGGCGAACTGATGGTACGCCTCGTCGAATACGACCGTCCAGTCGGGGGCGGCGTTTAAGAGGGTCTCGATCTCGTCTTGTGCAAAGGCGTTCCCGGTGGGAGCGGCGGGGTTAGCCAAAAAGAGCACGCCGGGGCCGCATTCCAGCTCATTTAGAAGTCCTGGTATGGGCAGGCTAAAATCTTCGTTCAGCGGAAGCTCCGTCAACGGTGCACCCAAGAGCCGCGCCTGCTCGCTGTAGACCGCGAAGGTCGGGCGCAGGTTCAGCACACGCTGATTAATTCCACACGCCGCCACGAACGCCTGAATGAGCACGTTCGAGCCGCTCGAGACCACCACCCCAGCCTCGTCCCAACCGTGGTAACGGGCGATGGCCGTTCGCAACGACTCTGCCGCGAGTTCCGAGTAGCGGTTCCAAGGATTGTCTTGCAGCTTTGCCCAAACCTTAGCCTTAAGCTCGAGTGGCAGGTCGTAGGGGGATTCGTTCTGGTCGAGTTTGATGCGGGCGGGGCGAGGGGTGAAGTGATACGCCCTAGCCGCACGCACTTCGGGGCGCACGCTCATGAGGGTATCTTAGCAGCGCTAGGAACTATCTGCGTCCTTGGGCAAGCTGTCTAGCAGTTTTTCAAAAAGCTCTTTTTGCTGGAAGCGTGGACGAACAGGTTGGTGACCGCTAGATCGACGCCAAGCTCGAGGTCGCGGTAAATGTCTTCCATATCGGGTATGGCAGTAGAAGGTTTGTCAGGAAGTCTTAAGTACGCGTGCGCGTCGTCTGTAAGCTCACGTAGGACGACCCTAAATGTTCCTCATAAGCCTTATCCGGATTCTCTACAGTGCGGCTCACACTCTGCCTCCTGGAAGTTTTTGGACAACCTTTCTAACCTCACCTTCACGCGAATGTCTCTGCACACCCACCAGCGAACGTCTCCGTGCCTATGACTGATCTGTCGTAGCAAGCTTGATGCCAAGAGCTGCAAATGTAGCTGCGAAGGATCGCTGTAGCCAAACGATGACCCTTGGCGAGTTGACAACGTGCTTGCGGACGCCACTCGCCAAAACGCCATAAATGACGAAGACGACCAAGGTTATAGCCATGAATACAGCGCTCAGCACCAACAATCCGGCTACCGGCGACGAGGCGTCAGGGGAGATAGAGAGCGGCAGAAAAGCAAAAAAGAAGAGCGTCAGCTTAGGATTTAGAAGGTTGAGCAGCACAGCCTTCATGGCGATTTGCGGAGCGTTCTTCTCGGGTGAAGCCGAAGTAAAGGTGAGCGCACCCTGTTCTCGCCACATCGCCCAAGCGAGATAGAGCAGGTAGATAGCGCCTGCAAATTTAAGCCCTTGGAAGACGACTGCACTCATATGGAGGACGAACGACAATCCGAGAATGCTCGCTAACAGGTGGGGAACGATGCCTAACGTGCAGCCAACAGCTGCCGCGATACTCGCGCGCCAACCGTAAAAGAGTCCCGTCGACACGGTGTAAACGGTGCCGGTTCCGGGTATCAGGACGACGATCAGTGAGGTCAGTAAAAACTCCGGGCTGAACACGTGCGCCTCCAGGTACAGTTCACTTTTCAGTCACAATACAACCAGGATACAGAGTTCCGCTGAATTTTCTCGCTACGCCGCGGGCGCGTCCTCTCGCCACACCACCTCCGGCTCCGGCTGCTGCGCCCGCGCCAACCCCGCGTACACGCCGCCACGCCGCACCAGCTCATGGTGGGTGCCTCGCTCGAGCACGCCGCTATCGCCGAGCACCACGATCTGGTCGGCCTTGCGGATGGTCGACAGACGGTGCGCGATCACGACCGTCGTGCGCCCGACCATAAGCCTTTCTAACGCCTCCTGAATCAGCCGCTCGGTCTGGGTATCGACCGCCGAGGTCGCTTCGTCCAAGATCAGGATGGGCGCGTCGCGCAGAACCGCCCGGGCGATGGCGAGGCGCTGCTTCTGCCCGCCCGAGAGCTTGACGCCGCGCTCGCCGATCATGGTGTCGTAGCCCCCGGGCAGCCGCTCGATAAATCCTTCCGCGTTGGCGACCCGCGCCGCCTCGCGCATTTCCGCCTCCGAAGCGTCGGCGCGGCCAAAGAGGATGTTGTCGCGCACCGTGCCGTGAAAGAGAAACACGTCCTGCAAAACGATGCTGATCTGCCCTCGCAGGCTCGCCAGACTCAGGTCGCGGACGTCGTGACCGTCCAGGGTGATGCGTCCGCTGCCAACGTCGTAAAAACGCGGGATAAGGCTCGCCAAGGTCGTCTTGCCCGCGCCGGTCGGGCCGACGAGGGCCAGCATCGAGCCCGCCGGGACATTTAAATCGATGTGCTCGAAAACGCTCTGATCCGGTTGGTACGCGAAACCTACATTTTCAAATCGGATGTTGCCTTTTGCACGGCCACTAAGTTCTACTGCACTCGGCGCGTCGGCGATGTCGGGCTGCTCGGACAACAGTTCGCTCACCCGCTCGGCCCCGGCGACCGCCTCCTGCACCTGTTCCCAGGCGGCGCTGAGCTGCCGGACGGGCTGGTAGAAAAGCTCTAAAAAGAGGAAAAACGTCACCAAGTCGGCGATGGGCAGCGTTCCCGCGAGCGCCATCCGCCCGCCAAAATAGATGACTACGATGACGCCGACGCCCGCCGCCAAGTTGACGAACGGCTCAAACGTCGCCATGAGCTTGAGCGCGCGCAGGAGTGAGCCTTTATAGTTTTCCAGGCGGGTGCTGATGCGCTTCTCTTCGGCGGCCTCGCGGGTGAAAGTTTTGATTTCGCGCATCCCCGAGAGGTTGTCCTGCAAGATGGCGTTGAGTTCGCCCAATTCACTCTGCCGTTTGTGAAAGGCCGGGTGGACGTAAACGGCAAAGCCGCGCATCGCCAGCAGGATCAGCGGGATGGGGATGAGCGTCAAAAACATCAGCTGCGGGCTCATCAAAAAAAGCATGACGCTGACGCCGACGAGCATGAGGACGTTGACCAAAACGTCGGGGACGGCGTGGGCGATAAGTTTTTCTAACAAATCCGAGTCGTTGACCGTGCGCGACATCAGTTGCCCCGTCTGCTTGTCCTCGTAAAAGCGGAGCGAAAGCTTTTGCAGGTGTCCGTACATCGCGCGGCGCACGTCGGCCACAACGCCCCAGCCCGCGACGTGGGCCATGTACGAGCGGACGAACTCGAGCCCCGCCCGCGCCAGATAGATCGCCAGAGCGATGAGCGCAAGCTGCGTGACCAGACGGTACGCCGAGGGGCTCGAGTTCCCGGCGCTGATGGTCTCGATAAGCCGCCGGATGAGGAGCGGCGCGACGAGCTGTACGCCTACCAACAGGGTCATGCTTAAGACCGTCAGGGTGAGGGGGACGCGGTAGGGGCGGGCGAAGGGGAGAAACGATCTGAGCACAGGAGCCTCCGGAACCAGGTGCTTTTACCTTACCCTGTCCTGCGTCGCAGCTTGGGTTCGCTGGCGCTGCTTTAGGGATGAAACATTTAAACTAGGGAATGACCTTCAGCAAAAGTCCCTACGACGGCGAGGTGTTTACGGGACTTGACCTAAAGGGTGGAGCGCTCGAGGACCTCACGTTCTACGACTGCCGTTTTGAGGGGTGCGAGCTTGGCGAGGCGAGCTTGAAGCGGTCGCGCTTCGTGGACTGCGTATTCTTGCACTGCGACCTAAGCATGGTCAACCTGACCGACGTTGAACTGAGCAGCGTGCAGTTTGGGCACACGGCGTTGGTTGGGGTCAACGGGTCGCTGCTGGCGCGGACGAGCGTAGCGCCGCTCGAACTCCGCTTCGACACCTGTACGCTCAATTACGCGACCTTTAGAGACCTGGATTTGAGCGGGAGCACGTTTGAAGACTGTCTGGCGCACGAAGTCGCGTTCAGCGGGGTAAAGCTGATCGGGACGAGTTTTTGGGGAACGGACCTTCAGGGCAGCACGTTTCACGACTGCGACCTTTCAGACGCCGACTTTCGGGGCGCGCGGAACTATGGGGTCAACGTCAAGCAAAACCGGGTGCGAGGTATGAAGGTTTCGTTTCCTGAGGCGTTGGGGCTTTTAGCGGGTCTCGAGGTCGTGGTGTCGTGAGCAAGCTCCAGAGTCTGCTTCGCTAAAGTAGTTTTTGTGGGGAACGCAGTGTGAAGCGCGCGGTTAGACCTACACGGTTTGTCGTCGGGATCGGCTCGCTACTTGGTTTTCGGCAGCGTGAGACCACTAAAGAACTCGTAGCCGCAGAGTTTGTGCAGCTATTAACCCCCCTGCGGGTTGGCGTGATCAAGGTCTAGAGCCGTGATTAGTGCGTATAGATCGTCGAAAATGTAGTCGGGCGTGGTGCTGCCGATATCTTCTCGCCTCGAGACCCCGGTGAGTACAAGGGCGGTTTTAAGACTCGCCCCTACAGCACCTTCGATGTCGGTCTCGAGGCGGTCTCCGACCATCAGGGTCTCCCGCGGCCTGGTACCGAGACGGCGCAGAGCTTCCTCGAACATGGCCGGGTAGGGTTTGCCGGCGACGGTCGGCGCTACACCTGTAGCGCTCGTAATGACCGCGAGAACAGCGCCCGCGCCCGGCAGCTGACCGAGTTCGGACGGGTAGGTGAGGTCGTAATTCGTAGCGACGAACGCCGCGCCTCCCCGGACGAGCAGGCTCGCCGTAGCCAGCAGGTCGTAGCTGAGGTTGGTCGTCGTAAGGCCGCCCACCACGACGGACGCGGTGTCTCCGGCGCGCACCTCGGCGGGTCCGATCACGGTGAACCCGGCCGCCTCGAGGGTTTGGTGGAGTCCGGCTTCGCCGACGGCGTAGACCTTGGTGCCTTCGGGGTAGCGCCTCTGCAAAAAGCTCGCGGTCGCGCCTGGTGAGGTGAGGACCTGTTCGGGGGAGACCCGGACGCCTAAGCGCGCAAGTTTTTCCACGTACTGTGCCGCCGTTTTGGTGGCGTTATTGGTCGCTAGTATGAAGGGAAGCTCGAGCCGCTCGAGCGCTCCAAACAGTTCGGTCATACCGCCCAGCGGTCTCTCACCGTGCCACAAAACCCCGTCCATATCGAGCACAACACCGTGAATCGTCATGGGGCGAGTTTACCCCCGAACGAAGCGTGTTCGGTTGCGAGCATGTTCGGCTCGAGCAGTTCTTGGTGGACGAGCTGAGGACAGCTGGCTACAAACTGTCCTCGCGGTCCCATGCACGCCTCTCTTGAAGATGCCGGTTGTGGATACCGCAAAACGCGGGTCAAACTTTCTGCATGATGTATCAACGATTAGTAACTATAGGCCTCACGCGGCGCGTGGCGCGGTTTCATCGTAAATCTGTTTTGGACGGTCCATCTTAAAGTGATTTAGTCCGCGGCCAGCCGATGTGCGCCTGAGCCCCAGGGTGTGTCTATATTAGGTATGCCGACCAAGATGTATCTGCTATAAATCTAAAACGTTGGCTGTTGTGCGCTGAACGATGAGATACCTTTTTGCGTCGGGTGCTGCAAAAGATTTGGTCAATAAGGGGCGAGGTTATGTGCTCAAAGAGGCTGGGGCCACGTGTCCGCTGAGGCGAGCGTTCTCTCGGTCCAAAATCTTAAGCGGTGACTGCCTCCCAGGTAGGACTGACCGGACTCATCCGCTCGCAGAGATCGGTAAGCTCGGTTGTAAACTTTACCACGCCGCCTAAAAGCTCCGTCTCTACAAGGTTTTCTTGAGCGTTTATAAACCTTTTCGCGTGGCTTACCAGGAGTTCGCGGGGCGACGCCACACGCCCTAAAGAGTGAACAATGGAGCGGAGCTGCATGGTCGTAGCCACGGGGCTCACCGACCCTCCCGCGACGCCGATGAGCCCGACGACCTTCCCGCGAAAACTCGCCTCCGGAAGATGATCGAGTGCGTTTTTAAGACTTCCGCATCCGCGCCGCGACCGTCTCGGGGTCGCCGACGAGCGCCGTGCCCGCACCGCCACGCACCAGCCCGACTCCGGCCCACAGGTCGGGGCTGACCTCGAGCGCGTCACGTTTCACGCCGTGTAGCGCCATCATCCGCCGCTGCCCGACCGAGTCCGAGCCGGGG
>CADCWP010000260.1 GCA_902806425.1 uncultured Truepera sp. | reverse complement strand
GCCGGACACCGCCGAGGAAGCCTCGTGAGGCGGCGCTACGAACGCGTGTCAGCCCTGCTATCGGGCGCGCGGTCGACGGACTTGGAGGCCTATTTCAAGATCGCCGACTCGGGGCGCTCCTACGACGAAAAGCTAATCGAGTTCTGAACGGCTCGCCGACACCTACTTTGAAACCGAGAAGTTCGAGAGCTTTAAGACCAAAGAACTGAGCAGTTTGAACGAAGCGATGTGGGAGCTTGTCGGCAGCCCTGAGTTCGACTCTATTCTCAGGCGCACCATAGAGACGACCTTTCCGGCACATGAGCACGAAGGGTTTACGGCGCACTACCGGGGGCTGATGCAGCACTGGCTCGAGGCTGAAAGACCCGCTTAATTCGATCACTAAAAACCCGCCCAACGGCGGGTCCTTAGCGTGTGCTGACGCTTAACCCCGCGGGCCTTTGGACTCGGCGTTCACGGCCCCAGCGTAAAGCGGCAGCGAGGGAATCAGCAGCATGGCACCCAGCACCAGGGCTACGCGCAGGGAGCGCACGGTCGCCACCCAACCGATCAGGGGGCCACCCGTCATCTGGCCGAGAGCGTCCGCTTGCCCCACCATCGACAGCACCGTCGCTCGGCCCCTCGAGTCGAGAGATTGATTGAGCCACGTTCTCGCCACCGGACCGGCGACGGTACTTGCAACTGAGACCAACCCGAAGGCGGCAACAGCCAGCGCAAAGCTCCGGCTGAGGCCGAATACCGTCGCTCCAATGACGCTCAGCGCGCTACATACCAGCAAGGTACGTGCCATAGCCGCATGATGCGTCAGGTGGAGGCGACGGACGGCCACCTCGGCGACCAGTAGGTTTAGGAGCGACGCGCCTAGATTGATGAGCCCGAACCACACAATCGGCGCTAGCGACCCCAAAGCTGGAAACCGGAACGTGAGCAGGTGCGCTTCCCACAACCGGGCGTACCCTTCGCTAAAGGCCCCGCCGAAAATACCGACGACCAGAAAGGTGAGCACGACGGGCCGTACCCGCGCAGCCCGGACGCCCGCCGCGAACGTGCCGCCCATCTCCCGTAACGGCGAGCGGCGGTCGCTATGGAGGGGACGAAAACCCGTTTCCGGCATCCTAAAGGCGAGAAAGAGGGCGAGTCCAACGAGAATAAAACCGCCTAGCATGACCGGCACGTTGAGGCTGAGAAGGGCGAGTCCGGTACCTACACCGATACCGGCGAACGAGGCCACCTGACGCACCTGCCCGGAGCGAAGATAGGCTGGCCCTACCCGCTCCGGCCCGATTTCATCGGCCAACCAAGCGTCGAGTGCGCCGCTGACGAACGTCTCCCCCGCACCGCGGACAACTTCGGCCACGACGATGGCGACAAAAAGAGGCACCACTCCTTCGATAATGAAGCAGAGGCCGATGAGTGCGTAGCCGATCACGACGGAGAGGCGGCGGCTGTAGAGGTCGGCGAGGACGCCGGTAGGTACCTCAAGGAGAAAAATGGTTCCCTCGAGCACGGTGCCGACGAGCACGAGTTGCAGGGGGTTTAGGCCGACCGCCTGAACGTAGTAGACGGCGACGACGGGATAGATCATCTGGGTAGCGAAGGCATGAACCGCGCCCATAACGAGAAAAAGCCGGTAGGCATTCAAAGGTGACTCCTACAGCGGATGAAAGCGCTAAGGTTTTAAGACGTGTTGGAAGACCGTCGCGCCTGCGTTTTAGGCACAGGTAGCGTCGTCACCCGCGGCTGGAAGTTACCAGCTGGCGGCGGTTGTTTTGAAACCCATTTACCCGCTTATGAAAGGGGTAAGCCGGGTGACGTTACGACGGCGTGGATGATTAGATACTTCATGGGTCGCCTCCGGCTTGGCATTTCGACTGCCTGGACTATAGGCAAGATGTCGCGGCCACGTCAAGAGCCAAAAGGTTCGGCTCACACCTGGGAAGTACACCTGTATCAACCAATTATGACAGAAAACTCTACCGCCGGAG
>CADCWP010000259.1 GCA_902806425.1 uncultured Truepera sp. | reverse complement strand
CGGATACTGCTACCGACGCGGCTGATACGGCAACGGATACTGCTACCGACACCGCAACCCCCGCGGACACGACGCCTGAGCGGAATCAAGGCTTTGATGACTGGGGTTTGCTCGGCTTGCTAGGCCTTTTGGGACTTTTAGGTCTCCGCCGGAACAATGACCGCAATGTAGTCGTAGACGGTACTCGCCGCCCGTAAGTCTAGAACAGGGCTGACTAACGAGTAGGTTGAAACAGGGAGTCTAGGGGGAGCATTATGGCTAACAATGTTATCGGTGTATTTGACAGCGCCAGCGTTGCCGACGAAGTGATAAGTGACTTGACCCGTAGCGGTTTTGACAGTGGTGTCATCCACCGCTACGAGGGCAACAGCAGTGACCTCGAAAGCGAGCTACAACGCTCCGGTCTCTCCTCGGGTGAGGCGAGCGAGTACGCGGGGAGCGTCCATCAAGATGGCGCACTCGTCGTCGTCCAAGCGGATGATGCGCGTACGGACGAAGCGGTTGAGATCATGAACCGCTACTACACGAGCAGCGGCGACACCACAAGCGAATACGCTAGCGGTTACGAGACGCAGGCTACGGGTACGGCTAACACCGGCGATGCCCGCCTCGACGTTGTCGAAGAGCAGCTTCAAATCGGTAAGCGCGAAGTGCAGCGCGGTGGTGTACGCGTGCGCCGCGTCGTCTCTGAGCGGGACGTTGAAGAGCAGGTTACACTGCGCGACGAAACCATTCGCATCGACCGTCACCCCGTCGACCGTACGGTAAGCGGCAGCAGCGACCTCTTTACTGAGCAGACCATCGAGCTCACCGAGACAGATGAGGAAGCGGTTGTTGCCAAAGAGGCCCACGTCGTCGAAGAGGTCGTTGTAGGTAAAGACGTCCAGGAGCGCACCGAGACCGTTCGTGATACGGTTCGTCGGGCAGACGTCGAGATCGAGCAGCTCGGTACCGCTTACGGTGAAACCTTGGCGGGCGACGAGCGCTACGCCGGACGTGAGTGGCACGAGGTCGAAGGTGAAGCGCGCACTAACTGGGAACGCGACAATCAGGGGAAAGGTACCTGGGAAGAAGCGCAGGGCAGCGTTAAAGGCGCGTGGGATAAACTCCGCGGAAAACGTTAACGGGTAGTTTAGAAAAACTCGAATCAGCTCCTAGCTAGTGCCTAGGAGCTGATTTTTAGGGAGATGTTTATGAGTGAGACTGAACCCGTTACCGTAGTCGACGCGAGTGGTCTCGCCTTTAGGGCGGTTATAAAGCCTACAGACGATTATGAAGGCGACTCGCAGGTTCTCTTACAGCTTGAGGATGGCGCACAGTTTTTAATCCCCAAAGAACTGCTGGTAGCTAGTGGCGAAAGGCGTTACAACTTGCGCCTCAGCCTTGCGGAGTACGCGCAGCAGGCTGAAGCAGATTTAGCATCCACGGTTACCCAGAAGGTCGACGACACTGTAACCGTTCCTGTCGTTGAGGAGACGCTGCGCGTTGATAAGCGCACGGTCGAGCGGGGCCGGGTACAGGTGAACAAGCGTGTCCTCGAGCGTGAGGAGACGGTCGACGTGCCCCTTATGCAAGAGGTGGTCGAGGTTGAGAGAACCAGCATTAACCGCCTCGTAGATGAGCCTACAGCCGTACGTTATGAAGGTGACACCACGGTCATCCCGCTTTTTAAAGAGGTGCTGGTTGTTACCAAACAGCTCATGCTCGTCGAAGAGGTGCGAGTAACAAAGCGCCGTTCGGAGCACCGACAGCCGCAGCAGGTCATGCTTAGACGCGAAGAGGTAACGGTTGAACGTAACGGTTCGGACGCCGAAGAGAGCTGATACACCGTCGGACCAACACGCGCTTAGCACCGATCTCTCTTATTAGCCCTGAAGTGCCTTACGGCCCAAGTTGACACGCTCGCATACAGCTTGCTGAACCAGGGGAAATTTTGTACTGTGGGCGCTTTTTGCTTCTCGTGGCAGCTTAGGGTATAAGGCTCATAACC
>CADCWP010000258.1 GCA_902806425.1 uncultured Truepera sp. | reverse complement strand
CTATCGCAGCGGGGCACGACCTGGGCGGACTAACTGGCGCTCAAGAGAAGTTCGGAACCCTGAGCGATATGAGCGCCAAGCAGGCGCAGCAGTTCTTGAATCAACTCGTCGCGCTCCGCACCGCCTACCCACACACTGCCGATGGCGTAAACACGCTTATTAAGGCGATAGAACAGTACATTGCTACCGAGAGGCAAGGGGGCGAGGCTGCCGAAGCGAGTATCAACTCGCTCGACGGGTTAAGGGCTAAGCGGCAGGAGCTCGTCGACACCTATAACCAAAGCGACATCGGCTCGGTCGCTCAGGCTGAGGCGTTAAAGGAAATACGTTCTGTAGACGAGCGCATCGCGGCGCATGACGAGCTCGGCGCTTCCGCGACAGCGGTAGCACAAGAGGTGCAGCAAGCGTACGAGGGAATTAGTGCTGCCTTTACTGCCGGGGCGCTCTCCGGTGTGGATGCGGCAACCGCTCTCGAGACGAGGCTGCGTGAACTCAAGTCGCAGCGTGAGGAAGCACTCAAGTCAGGCGAGTTTGGCACCGAAGACTTTAACGCTATCGAGGCGGAGATTGCCGATACCGAGGCGGCGTACGCAGCGCTCGACACTCAGCTCATCGCTACTGGACAGGGTGCGGTCAATCTATTCAGCATCTTGCAGGGCGCGGGCGGGGTGACAGCTGAAGTAGCCACTGCCGCAGAGAGCGCAACGGCCGCTCTTGCTGACCTGTTGTCCGGTACTGAAGCGGGCCGCGAAGCTTGGGCGGCGTACAGCGAGGCGACGGGCAACGATGTTCCCGCCGCACTCCGCGCCTTGGGTGATTCGTACACGGGGCCGCTCAATTTTAGCGACCAACTCGTGGCACTACACGGGCTCGGCGCTGACGCGGCCCGTGCTAATGCGGAAGCGCAGCGCCTCTTGACGCTCGAGACACTTCGGGGCGCGGATACGGCGTCTGCCTACCTTGCGCCGATCATTGCCGGGAGCGAGGCACTGTGGGAGCGCACCAAGGCTGAGCGTGAAGCAGCAGCCTCCGCGATGGCGCTCTATTCGTCTTCGTTCGACCTTGCCAGAATCACGGGCGATCTGGGCGCAGCGACTACCTACAGCGCCGAACAGTACCGAATGGCTGGTGAGTTGACCCGCACCACGAACACCGCCCTTCAAGAGGCCGCCAACATTTTTGCGGCCACCGGCGATGCTGCCCAGTTCAACGCCGACAAGACCGAAATCTATCGGGCTGCGCTCGAGACTCTCTACCGCGCGGGTATAGACCCGGCGACGGTGGGACTAGGGCGCTGGGTCACGGCGTTGCAAGAGTCTGAGGATAAGACAGAGGCGCAGACTACCGCGACCGAACGGGCGGAGGCGGCAGGCGAAAAGTACGCAGAAAGCCTCGATACCCTCGTTAACGTACAGGAAGACCTGAAAGACGGCATGGCTCTGGAGGAAATAGGCACCTCCATAACGAAGCTAGAGGAGTCGCAAGCGGCTGCCCAGCAGGCGGCGGACGCCTTCCGGGCACTCGGCCCCGAGTACGCCGAAGCCGCGCGGCAGGCGCAGATTCTGGCGGATAACTCCGAGGCGACCATAAAGCGCCTCGAAGAGCTGCGATTCACCTTGCAAAGCCTTAGCCTCCTCTCTTCGGTTGCTAGTCAAATCGCCGCCACCTTTGACACGAGCGTGGCGCAGGAAAACCTTAACGAGCTGAGAGAGGCCAAGGACGCGCTGCTCGAGTCCGGGGACTACACCGGGGCCGACCTCAAGGCGATGGAAGCGGACATCGCCAGACTCGAACAAAGTATCGGCGACAACCGCAAGTGGACTGCTGCGTTCAACGCGATTTCGGATGGGGCTCAGGCCGCGTTTACGGCCATTGAGGAAAATGCTTCAACTGCCGAAGTCGCCTTCGCCGCCGTGGGGGCCAGTGTTCAGTACCTCGGCACCCTGCTTGACGATAACTCGAGCATGTGGCAGGCGTGGGCGACAGGGGCGAACAATGCT
>CADCWP010000257.1:20506-23878 GCA_902806425.1 uncultured Truepera sp. | reverse complement strand
CCTCGTATATAGGGCACGCTTTTTGATAGAGACACGCGTCTCTAAACGTGTAGGGTGTGTTCTTACTCTCCGCGTCGTAAAAAACATTCGAGCAGAGAACGTAAACGAGGGTGCCGCTCGAGTCCGTGAAGTTAATGACCAACCTGCCCATCGGAGGGAGCGCCTGAACCGAGATGTAGCCGAGGTTCGGGTTCCCTTCCTCGTACCCCTTGACGGTGTAGGTTTGAGTTTTAAGGGGCTGTACTTATAAATACCGCTCTTTTTACACCGCTGTAACTTCTGTCTGAACCCGCATCCCGACGGGCGTTGCTCACTCATCCATTCCATAAAACCCGACGAAAGTGCCCCATAAGGTGAGGACTCAATAATATTGCGAGCAGCCGAAAAGCGCCAACAGGAGCAAAAATTACTCGAGCATCACCACCAGTATCAAAATGATGAGCAGCGCGTGTAGCGGCGGCGCGCAGAGGGCGAAACGGGTGCGCCGGGGTCTATCCATAAAGAACCCGAGCCAGCCCGCCCCTACCGCGCTCAGCACCGTGACGGGGTAGGTGTGCGTAACAAGCGTCGCTGCCAAGGGCAACCTCACGGGCGTCCCGTCAACATCTAAAACGGTCAGCCACACCAGCACGAACCAGCAGATGATCGACACCAGGTAGACCGGCGTCGTCAGGGCCAGCGCGAGAAATCCCTTTAGCTCCACCTGCTCCGCCTTGGGGAAGACCGGCTCGGTTAGAGGCCGCATCCTTAAAGTATAGCGGTTTTCATAAGTTCTTGGTCTTGGACGCGGCTCTCACCCCGAAGTAGGTTAAGGGCTACGCCCGCAGCGCTTGAGGTGCTCACCTGTAGGTAGCTGGGCTTCATCAGCCGGGTATGCTTAGGCCCGCATGTCCGACCCCCATACCGCCCGCCTGCTTATCTCCTGTCCCGACCGCCCCGGCATCGTCGCGGCCGTGTCACAGTTTCTCTACAGTCACGGGGCCAACATCCTGGACGCTCAGCAGCACTCGACCGACCCTTCCGGGGGCGAGTTTCTGATGCGGATGGTCTTTCACTTAGAGGACCTAGATGTAACCCGCGCCCAGTTCGAGCGCGCCTTCGCCGAGGTCGTCGCCCGCCCCTTTACCATGAACTGGCGCGTCGCCTACGCCGATCGGCGCAAGCGGATGGCAATTCTCGTGTCGAGTACCGACCACTGCCTTTTGGAACTCCTGTGGCGTGTTCAGAGCGGCGAGTTCGAGGTCGAGATTCCCTTTGTCATCTCCAACCACGACGACCTGCGCGGCGTCACTGAGTCGTTCGGCCTACCCTTTTACCACCTGCCTGTTTCAAAAGAGAATAAGGCTGAGCAGGAGACGCAGATTTTAGGGCTGCTCGAGGGCCGGGTCGATTTCATCGTCCTGGCGCGCTATATGCAGATCCTGTCGCCGGAGTTCGTGGCGCACTACCCGGCCAAGGTCATCAACATCCACCACTCGTTTTTGCCCGCTTTTATCGGTGCGAACCCCTACAAGCAGGCGTACCGGCGGGGCGTCAAGCTCATCGGCGCGACCGCGCATTTCGTCACCGACGACCTCGACGAAGGCCCAATTATCGAGCAGGATGTGGCGCGGGTGTCGCACCGCGAAGGGGTTGGGGACCTCGTGCAGGTGGGGCGCGGGCTCGAGCGCACCGTTTTGGCCCGGGCGGTAGCGGCGCAACTCGAGGACCGGGTGCTCCTCATCGGCAACAAAACCGTCGTCTTCTAAGGAGACTTTTAGCGGTATGGTAGGGCGAAAAAACCTGCAACTCTGAGGAGACCTCATGATCCAGTCAGCCCCTGAAACTTACGCTGTGCAGATCGGCACTGAACACCGCGCGCTCCCTATCGTCAGCGTCGGCAAGGTCTCCGTAGCACTCTTAAACCTGCTCGGCGACACCGCGCTGACCGAGGCCGCTGCCGCCGAACTCGCTAAACATATGCCTGAGGTCAACGCGCTGGTAACACCTGAAGTCAAAGCGGTGCCGCTCGCACACGCACTCTCGGTTCGCACCGGGCTGCCCTACATCGTCGCGCGCAAGACGCAAAAGCCCTACATGGTCGGCGCAGTATGCAAAACCGCCCTGTCGATCACCACCGGCAAACCGCAAGACCTCTATATCGACGGCACCGACATCCCCCGGCTGAAAGGCCAGCGGGTTGCCATCATCGACGACGTGGTGAGCACCGGCGGCACGCTCCGTGCGCTGTCCGAACTTCTTCACGAAGTCGGCGCGAACGTCGTGGCGACGATGGCCGTATTTACCGAAGGGGCCGAGCGCGACGACGTGATCTCGCTCGGGCATCTGCCCCTCTTCGAGAACAAAACAGGAATGTAAGGCGGCAATCTGTGCAAGTGCTATAGAACAGAGGGGCGAGTTATAACTCGCCCCTCCGCATAAGGGTTAGCTCGCTACTTTGTCCAGACGGTTGCCCCGTCACTGCTATCTAGGCGACGCAAGAACCCATCGGAGTCGCCCCTGTTGGGGCTTCCCAAGCTTCCGTTGGTCGCGCCTGCTGCGTACAGCTCGCCGTTGCTATGCAGCAGCACGGCGTTGGTGCTGTCAACCTCGAGGGTTTGCTGCATTTTAGACCAGAGTTTAGCCCCATTGAAACCCAACTTATAGACATAACCGTCGGCTGCACCGCCTAAGCGCGGGCCTGCAAACGACGTTCGGGTCGTCCCGGAAAAGACGACGCCGCTACTGTCGGCGTCAATGTCGAGAACCTCATCGACACCGCCAACGACCCCGAATGTATACGTTCCGCGAAGCCCACCGTCAAGGCTTAAGTGCAAAACGGATACGTCGTTGCTTATAACACCATCTCCACCATCATCGTCGGGTTCTGAGCCTATGACGTAAACGCTGTCACCGCTGACGGCCACCCCGGTTGTAGAGCCGATTTCAAGAGAGAGCGCGTCAAACTGTTCTGTCCAGATTTCGTTGCCCGCAACACCAAGCTTACTTAGAAAGGTGTATGAGGCGGGGCTTTCATGGCTATACGTAACACCTACAACATACAAGTTTCCGGCTGAGCCTACGTCAACCTCGAGCCCGGTCGAGACATTAGGGTAGCCTTGAGGGCCGTACGTCTTCCGCCACAGTTCTTGACCTGCGGTGCTGTACTTGACCAACACCGCGTTGTCAGAGTTGTCACCACGGTTGGTCTCGTTACCTGTGACGTAAACGGCGTCTTCATGGATGGCGATACCGGCACCGCCTTGAAAAGACTCCAGCAGAGGCTTGTGCGTCCAAGCGAGTTCTCCCTGCGATGTGTACTTTTGCACGACGAGCTGACCACGCTTCCAAGAAATGTCGATGCTGCTGTAAAGCACATACACGTTGTCATCT
>CADCWP010000257.1:0-20496 GCA_902806425.1 uncultured Truepera sp. | reverse complement strand
AATTCGTAGTAGTCTACAAAACCGCCGAACTGCTTTCCCCAAAGAAGCTTGCCTGAACGGTCGTACTTGCGAAGGAAAGCGCCCCTGTTGCCCGTCGTCCGGTCGTGCAGTTCGCCACGGGTCTCGCCAAGAGCGTACACGCCGCCGCTGTGTTCAGCCAAGGCCATAACTGCGTCGTATGTCGTTGTGCCGAAGGTGTACGGCTCCTCTGTGGGACTACCGTTCCCAACGGGTGCCTGACTACAGGCAGCTAGGAGAAAAAGGGCAAAGAGAGGGAACGCAGCCCGTTTCATCAGATCCTTTCTTAAATCTACGTTCTGCTAATCTTCAGGGTGACGAAAAACTTAAGCAACTTGATATTACTACGTCCTTAAACTCTGCAAATCAGCAAAAGCACTTTTGAGAGGTTGGTTATACCCGTTTGCGTGGCTTAGTGCTCTGTCGTTGGTGACTGTGTTCTCGACAAGCTAGCGCGTCCTACTACCGCGTTTCTGGCGGGTCGTTCGCGCGCCCCGGTTTGGGCCGTTGTGCTAAGATGGCCCACTATCCCGAGCGGCGTTGTCACGACGACAGCGCCGCGCCTTCTCCTCAAAACCTCTAGACCGTTTTTGGAGCCCGTGTGCCAAGCGACGCCAAAGAACGTATCCGCGAACGCTTAGACATCGCCGAGGTCGTCGGTGAAGTTGTAGCGCTTAAAGACGCGGGCAAGGGGCGGCTCAAGGGCTTGTGCCCGTTTCACGGCGAAAAGACGCCGTCGTTTCACGTCATGCAGGACCGGGGCTTTTTCTACTGCTTCGGCTGTCAGGCCAAGGGCGACGTGTTCGACTTCGTGATGCGAACCCAAGGCGTCGAGTTCGGCGAGGCGCTACAGGTCTTGGGGCAGCGGGCGGGCATCGAGGTCACGCCGAGCGCGCCCAAAGACCTCCATAAACGCGACCTTTATGAGGTCAACAAGCTGGCTCTGGAGTTTTTCAAATCGCACCTGCCGGGTGTCGCTGAAGCCTATCTGCTCGCGCGCAAACTCACAAAGGAGAGCATAGGGGCGTTTGATCTGGGATTTGCCCCCGACAGTTGGGACGCGCTCCTAAAATATGCGCTTAATAAAGGCGTCCGCGAGGGCGATCTGCTACGGGCGGGGCTTTTAGCCGAGTCCGAGTCGGGGCGGCGCTACGACCGCTTCCGCAACCGGGTGATGTTTCCGATCAAGGACTTTCTGGGCCGCGTGGTCGGCTTTTCGGGCCGCGTTCTGGACGATTCTCTGCCTAAATACCTGAACACGCCTGAAACCGACGTGTTTAAAAAGGGTGAACTGCTCTATGGCCTGGACACGGCTAAACACACGGTCCGGGTGACCGGGGAGTGCTTGGTCGTCGAGGGCTACATGGACGTGATCGCGTTGCACCAGACCGGCTTTGGCAACGCGGTGGCGGCGCTCGGCGCGACGCTGACCGCCGAGCAGGCCGGGCAGCTTTCACGTCTGGACGTGCAACGGCTCTTTTTGGCCTTCGACGCTGACGAGGCGGGGCAGCGGGCGGTGCTGTCGGGTTTGGAGCAGTCCGTGGGACGCAAATTTTTGGTCAAGGCGGTGCGTGTCCCACACGGCAAGGACCCGGCGGACGCGGTATTAGGCGGTTACGCCGAAGCGTTTCAGCAGGCGCTACAGGAGGGGCTCTCCGAGGTGACGTTTCGTTTCCGAAGCGTTTTAGCCAAACACGACACCGGCACCCTCGAGGGTAAAAAGGCCGTGTTACAGGAGCTTCTGCCCGCGCTCCGGCCGCGTGATGTGTTCGATCCGGTCGCCAGCGAGATGCGCCGCTTGGTCATCGACGAACTCAAGATCGAGGGGCCGCGACTCGACGAATGGGTCAACGCCAAAACCAAACGCGCACTCGACACGACGCAGCTTCGGGGGATGCAGCGGCAGGGAGCGAACGGGTCGCAGACGGCGGTCATCGAACTCGAGCTGATCGCGCTTCTTTTGTTAGAACCGCACCGCTTGCAGGAGCGCCTGTTAAACGTAGGCGCGGCCCTGCCCACTGAGGGCGAAGGGTCGCTCCTGCGCGAGTTCGCCGACATCTGCCACGCCTGCGCCTTCGACGACCGCGCCATCTTGCACCGCTACCGCGAACGCGACGAGGGCCGGGTGCTCTTCGAGCGGCTTTTAACCCAGCAGCAGACTGAAGAGCACCATATCGACATCGACGCGAATCTGCACAAGTCCCTCTCGCGCTTGCGGGAACTCTACCTGAGCGGTGAAAAAGAAGGGCAGCGCAAACTCCTCCTAGAGCGGATGCACGAGGTTTCGTCGTACCTGACCGACCCGAACCTGCCGACCGACAAGCTCAGGCACTACTACGCCGAGCTTAGAGAGATCAACGCCATGCTCGCCGCCCGCGACGCCGAACGCCGGACGCGGGTGCCGACGGGATACATGAACCGCAAACGCCGCTAGCTAAAAACCTCTAAGCTGAGCCTATGAGCGCCCTGAAGTTGATAGAGACCGTCAGTGTGGAAGACTATCTCGAGGATGAAAAGCTTTCGCCCGTCAAGCACGAGTACGTTCACGGGCGCGTCTTCGCTTTAGCGGGTACGAGCGACGCGCACAACCGCATCAGCATCAACCTGATCGTCGGGTTAGATGAAGCGAGCAGGCAGAGGGGATGTCAATTGTTCGCAGCCGATCTCAAATTGAGCATCTTCGGTGAGCGCTATTACTACCCCGACCTGATGGTGACGTGCGAGCCGGAAGCCGACCCCTACATCAAGGAAAAACCTTGCCTTATCGTTGAGATACTGTCGCGCTCGACCGCCTCCACCGACCGCCGTGAAAAGGTGGATGCTTACCTGAGCTTGCCCACACTTATGTCGTACATCCTCGTCGATTCGCAGGTGCGGCACGTCGAGGTGTTCTCGTGGACACCGGAGGGCTGGCGGGAAAACCGTTGGCAAGGGGACGGCGTGGTGCCGTTCGCGCGCCTTGACCTCTCGCTCGAGTTGAGCAGCATCTACCGGGGCCTCAAGCTGCCCGATTTCGTCGAGCCGTTGGGGTAACATCTTCACACCTACAGGAGGCGACACGTGAAGATAACGGTCCTGACCAACGAGTATCCGCCCCACATCTACGGCGGTGCGGGCGTTCACGTCGAATATCTGACCAAAGAGTTTGTGGCTTTAGGAGCAGGGGACGTTCAAGTCTTCTCGTTCGGCGACCAAGCTATTCAGGAGGGCAGGCTGCGCGTTGAAGGGGTTACGCCCGAAGCGAAACTCGAGGCCCAAGACCCGCGCCACGCCAAAGTCTTGGACACCTTGCAGCGCGACCTCATCATGGCGGGCAAGGCCGGGGCGAGCGACATCGTTCACTGTCACACCTGGTACACACATTTTGCGGGGTGCCTCGTTAAACAGCTTCAGGGGTCTAAGCTCGTGCTGACGACACACTCGCTGGAGCCGCACCGTCCCTGGAAAGTCGAGCAACTCGGCAGCGCCTACCACGTTTCGTCATGGCTCGAGCGCACCGCCTTCGAGAACGCCGACGGTGTAGTCGCCGTCTCCGAAGCCATGAAGCGCGACGTGCACGACCTCTACGGCGTCCCGGACAAAAAAATCGCCGTCATCCCCAACGGCATCGATCCAGACGAGTACAAGCCGACCTATGACAAGGAAGTGTTAAAAAAGTACGGCGTCGACGCCACGCAGCCTTTTGTGCTCTTCGTCGGGCGCATCACCCGGCAAAAGGGCATCTTGCACCTCGCCAACGCGCTTAAATATCTGCCGCCCGACACACAGGTCGTGCTCTGCGCGGGCGCGCCCGACACACCTGAGATCGGTGAGGAGATGAAAGGACGGATTGGGGCAGCCCGTGAGGAGGGAGCCAACGTCGTCTGGGTGCGCGAGATGGTACCCCGCGAGGACGTGATCAAGCTCTACAGCCAGGCGGCGCTGTTCGTGTGCCCGTCGGTGTACGAGCCCTTCGGCATTATCAACTTAGAGGCGATGGCGTGCGAGACGCCGGTCGTTGCCTCGGCGGTCGGCGGGATTCCGGAGATCGTGGTGCCGGGGGAGACGGGAACGCTCGTGCCGTTCGAGGCGGGGAGCGACTTTGAGCCCAAGGACCCGGAGGGCTTCGCGCGGGACTTAGCCGCGGCAATTAGCGAGCTTTTGGCCCACCCGGAGAGGTTGAAAGCGATGGGTAAAGCGTCGAGGGCGCGAGTTGAGGAGAAGTTCAGCTGGCGGGCGGTGGCTGAGGCGACGCTGGAATTCTACCGCTCACTGCTCTAACCTTGCCTCTATAGTAACGCCGGTCACGGAGCAGGTGTGCTGCGTCCCGGAGCGCGGCGCACGCCTTCTTGTCTAAACCCAAGCCGTCTTGCAAAAGCACTCGGTCGGCCAGATTTTGCGCCTCGTCAACCTTGCCCTGCCGGAGAAGGGCGTCGAGTTCGGACTCGATGCTGCTGAAATTACCCCCCGGTGATGCGATGAGCACGCGCCGCGCTTCGCTGGGCTCGAGCTTGAGCATCCCGCCGCCCAAGGCGTGACCCTCGAGTTCAACGCTTAGACTCGTCAGCGACGTTTGCCAAAACGCGGCTAAGGTAGCGGGTTCTACAAGGGTGGTAGGTTTGAACCGGACGACGTGCAGCGTATTGGGCGCAACCGCGCCCGCGCAGTTGGCGACGAGTTGGGGTCTGAGGCCGCTCATGTAGGTGAGAAAGGCGTCCGGCGTGTAAACGTGTGGGACACAATACCAGGAGGCGCGGACCCGGCATTTGTAAGCCTCGTGCACACCTGCGGCTTCACCCTCCGCGAGATACGCGGCCAGCTCTGGCGTCGGTTTGTCACTGATGTGCAGAAGATATCCCGCGTTTTTTGTTCTCGCTGCGTCCTGCCAGTCGGCCTTGATAAACGTCGAGCCGGAGAGTGCGGCCCCACGAAAAACCGCAGAACTGAGTTGACTTTCGGGAAGCCCCAGCGAGTCTGCCTTTTCGGGGCTCAGGTGGAAGAATGCGTTGGCCCCGGTTACGTAACCAATGCCTACCTCGGCCAAACGGCCCAACCTGGAGACGTGTGGGTGCTCAGATAGGCGTCTATATAGGGTTCTGGCTTCGGCGGAAATCAGGCGGGTGATGAGCCTGTCCTCGTCGCTCAAGGGGTCGGTAGGTAGAGTCTCGAGGCGTCCCAACACGGATGCCACCGGCTGCCGGAGCGCCTCGGCGTTCTCCATGTCGCGCCAGAAAAAACCCTCGAACGGCGCGTTTTTGGCCTCAGCCAAGAGCAGCAGCGTGTCCTGGCTGATCTCCGGGAAAAGCCGCTCTCGAAAGCTCAGCAGGGTCACGTGTCCAAACGTCCGCGTTAAAAACGCCAGCACGGGCCGACCGTAAGCCGCGTGTCCCAACTCTGCCGGAACGACCATGCCGAGCCGTCCGCCAGGTTTAAGAAACGCTGCGCTGTGGACGACGAACGCCGCCCACGAACTTGCCAGGTTGGTTAGCGTGACGCCCTGAGCGCGCGCCCTTTCAGCCGCTAAGGTTCGCACTGTTCCGCTAAAACTTTGATACCGGATAAATGGCGGGTTGCCGACCACCGCAGCCAACTGCGGCAGCGTTTCAAGTTCTACAGCGAAGAAGTCCGAGCAGATCAGGTTTTGAGGTGAAATTCCTGTCAGTTCCGTCAGACCTTGCGACTGAGCGTGAACTTCATCGTCCAACTCGACACCGTAGACCAGCCGCTCCGGGGCTCCGCCGAGCCGGGACACTCGCGCCGCCGCCGCCGCCAGAAACACGCCCCCTCCGAAACTTGGGTCGAGCACCGCGTCATCCAGACGCCGCACCGCCCAGCGCACCAAAAACTCGGCGACCACGGCGTCCGTATAGAAGGCTCCAAACGCTTTAGCCCGCTCCGGGGTCAAGTGGTGCCCAAAATAAGCTGCATCAGCCCCAGCGTGACCCCGTTGATAAGACCAAAGACTTGTTCTCTAAAGACTGTAATGACCAGGATAACGAGCAAAAAGCCGTAACGCTCGAGCTGCCACACCACCCGCTGCATACGGGCAGGCAGAAACGCCTGCACGATCTTCGAGCCGTCGAGGGGTGGGATGGGGAGCAGGTTAAAAACGGCCAGCACGACGTTGATCTGCGCCGCGACGAAGAGTCCGTAGCGCAACGGGTCGCCGCCGCTGCCTGCACTCGGAAAGATGCCACGCAAGTTGCTTAGGTTTGTACCGAGCGCCGCTAGGATGACGAGGGCCAGCACCGCAATGGTCAGGTTGACCAAAATCCCGGCTATCGAGACCCAGAACATGCCGACCCGGTAGTTGCGGAAGTTGCCGGGTTGGATCGGTACCGGTTTGGCCCAGCCGAACCCCACGGTGAGGAGCAGAAGCGTGCCGATGGGGTCCAGGTGTTTAAGAGGGTTGAGGGTGACGCGGCCCAGGTTACGGGCCGTAGGGTCGCCCATCCGGTCGGCGACCCAAGCATGTCCGAGTTCGTGCAGCGCCAGACTGTAGAGCAAAACCACCGCGACGATAGCGAACGTCATGGGTGCGGTCTGGAGGAGTTGTAGGAGCATCTATAGTCCGGGGATCAGCCGGATGATCGCCAAGATGATGCCCTGAAAAAACCCTTGAAGCGCCCCCGTGACGCCTAAGCTGCTGAGGATAAAAAAGAAGATGATAAAACCGAACGGCCCGAACCCGGCGATCTGCTGCACGAAGCGGCGCAGGCTCGGGTTGCCCCAGGCGAGCACGGCTTTGGCGCCGTCGAGCGGAAACACCGGGAACAGATTGATAACCGCGTGCAGCACGGCGACCGATGAGGCCAAGATAAACGAACGTGCCAAAATCCCACTGTCCATAGACGCGAAGACGGCGGCGACTAGCGACGAGACGAGCGCGACGATCAGGTACGCGAGCGGGCCGCCGTACCAGACCAAGGCCTCTTGCTGACCGCGCCCGCGGTAGTTGCGGGAGCTCGTCGGGACGGGTTGCGGCCAGCCGAAACCGAGCAAAAAAAGAAAGAGCACGCCGGTAGGCTCTAGGTGGCGCTGAAGGTCAAAACTCATGTACCCGGCAAACCTAGGGTTGGCGTCGCCGTAACGCGAGGCGATGTACGCCTGGAAAACGTTGTGAAATACGAGCGCGATAATCATCACGAGCGACACGATGATGAGGTCGGTGGTGTTGTAAAAACCTTGAATATAGCTGATGATCATGCGTTCTCCTGAATCCGTTGAACGAGCCACTTAGCCAGCTCGAGTTCGTCAGCAAAAGACGCGACCTGGCCGTGGAGGCGCGCCCCCTCGACGAGAGAAAGCACCCGCCCGACTTCAGGTCCCGCCGGTAGCCCCAAGCTTAGCACGTCGCTCCCACGCAGCTGAGGGTACCCCACCGACCTCTGCGGCTGCCCGAGCGCCCGCCGCACGACCCTTTCGGCGTCGGTGCGAGGGCGTTCTTCCCTTGAGAGTCGGGTTCTAGCCGTCAGCATTCTACGCGGCCAACTGAACTTGCTTACATGCGCCGCCGCGCCCTTTTCGGAAATCCCAAGCAGCAGCGCCAGCAGATAGCTTTCTGCCGGGACGGCGACGCTGGACCCCAGCGCGTCGAGTTGGGCTACCAGAGGCGTGTCGTGCAGGCCGTACAGTGCGGCTAGCGCGCCGGACTCGGCCAGATAGGTGAGTGCCGGGGCAACGGACCTTTCGGCGAGGGTCAGCAGCAGTTCGTTCTTGAGGCGGGCCGGACTGACCTGCGCGTGGGCTTGTGCCGCCAAGGCGTCCTCCAAGGCCGACCGGGTTTGGACATCGTAGCTGAACCCCAACCGTCCCGCCAAACGTGCTCCCCTGACGATTCTGGTCGGGTCGTCGACAAATGAACGCGCGTGCAGGACGCGGAGCCGCCGTGCGCTTAGGTCGTCTTTGGCTCCGGGTACGCTCACGAGCGTGTGCGGCTCGGAGAGCCGCAGCGCAAAGGTGTTGACCGAGAAGTCGCGGCGGTGGAGGTCGGGAGCTAAGCTGCCCGCCCGCACTACCGGAAGCGCGCCGGGGTGCGGGTAGCTTTCGGTGCGGGTGGTCGCCAGGTCTAACGTCAGGGTCGGCAGTTCCAGACTGCACGTCAGAAACGCCGCGTGGCAGCTGAGTTCTCCGCCGAGGCGGTTGTGTAGGGCGTCTGCGAGTGGTCCGACGGGCATTTCGGTGAGGACGTCGAGGTCGCGGCCGGGCTGGCCGAGGAGCAGGTCGCGGACGCTGCCGCCGACGAGGTGCGCGTTCAGTAAAAGTTTCTTTACGGTCCCCAGCACCTTCAGGGACTCCGGGGTCAGCGCCGCCAGTTCAGGGGCGTCTTCGTAAACCGTCAGGCCGTCCACGCCCTCAACTATACGGGCGGGGCGAAACTACAGCGAATGTGTTGTGCGGCGTTCCGTTTCGCTATGCTGAGCTCATGGCGTTCTCTGTTGTTGTCCCTAGTCTACCTTCGGGTAAGGCGTGATCGAGTATTACCGGAGCGTGCGCGGCACCTTGACGCACCTCGAAGCCTATGAAGCGGGCTGCTGGGTCAACGTCGTCACCCCGACGCCCGACGAGCTGACCTACCTCAGCCAGCATCACGGTGTCCCGATGGATTACCTTCTCTACTCGCTCGACCTCGACGAACGCCCCCGCTTCGAGCGCGACGGCGAGTTTATCCTCATCGTCATGCAGACCTCGTTCGCCTTCGGGGAGACCGGCGACGCGCCCTTCGACACGCTGCCGCTCGGCATCATCCACACGCCCGCGGCCATCGTCACGGTCAGCACCGCCATAAATCCGGTTATAGAGGAGTTTAAGGCGGGCCGGATTCGGAGCCTCAGCACGGTTAAACGCAACCGCTTTACGATGCAGATATTTTTGCGGGTCGCGCAGCGCTACCTGATCGACCTCAAACAGATCAACCGGCAGGTCGACCTGATCGAGACGAAGCTCGAGACCAGCACCCGCAACCGCGAACTGCTCGGGCTCCTGCGCTACGAGAAAAGTCTGGTTTATTTCAAAACCGCCCTTAAAGCTAACGAGCTGATGATGGAGCGCATCCGCCGCGACCGCGTGTTCGAGATGTATCCCGATGACCACGACCTCTTTGAAGACGTGCTCATCGAGAACCTACAGGCCATCGAGATGACCGACATCGCTACCACCATCCTGGTCTCGATGATGGGCGCGTTTGCCTCGGTGATCTCAAACAACGTCAACGCGGTCGTCAAGGTGCTTACCGTCGCCACCATCATGGTCGCCATCCCGACCTGGATCACCGGGGTGTTCGGGATGAACGTGCTGCTGCCGGTTCAGGAACGACCTTGGGCCTTCGCGCTTATTATCGGGCTCTGCGCCGTGTCGTCGGCGGGGCTACTCTTATGGTTCAGGTTGAAGCGGTGGCTTTAAGCAACCGATGACCCCATTTATTCAAGGTTTAGGGTTGGGCGCGGGGCTCATCGTCGCCATCGGCGCGCAGAACGCGTTTGTGTTGCGTCAGGGGCTTAGAAAACAGCAGGTTCTCGTAACCGCGCTCGTGTGTGCCCTCTGTGACGCGGCGCTCATTACGCTCGGGGTCGCCGGGTTCGGTGCGGTGGTCTCGAGTACACCTGCGCTGACGACCCTCGCCGCCTGGGGCGGGGCGGCTTTTCTGTTCGTCTATGGGCTGCGGGCGTTTTTCTCGGCGCTTAGATCACGGGGGCTCGAGCCGCAAGTGGGGCCGGTGTCAGCGCAAAACGCGGTTTTGACGACGCTGGCGGTGAGTCTGCTGAATCCACACGTCTATCTTGACACCGTGGTGCTCTTAGGGGGTATCGGGGCGCAGTTTGTCGGCCCGAACCGGCTGATGTTCGGGCTGGGGGCGGTGACGGCCTCGAGCGTCTGGTTTTTCAGCCTTGCTTACGGTGCAACCCGGTTAGGACCGCTTTTTCGTCGTCCGCTGGCGTGGCGCGTCCTCGACGTGCTGATCGGCGTCGTGATGTGGAGCATTGCCGCGTCGCTCGTCCGGGGAACCTTGTAGTGCTGCACGTCGTGCTTTTCGAACCTGAGATCGCGGGCAACGTCGGCAACATCGCCCGCACCTGCGTCGCGGTCGGGGCCGAGTTGCATCTAATCCGTCCCTACGGCTTTCGCCTCACTGACGAGGCTGTGCGCCGCGCCGGGATGGACTATTGGCGGGACACCAGACTTACCCAGCACGTTTCATTTGCGGCGTTTCAGAGTGAGTTCGGTGAGGCGTTTGCAGCGGGCCGGGTGTTTGCTTTTACAACGAAAGCTACGACTCACCACATTCACGTTAGCTACTGCGAAGGCGACGTGCTGCTTTTCGGGCCGGAGTCGCGGGGGCTGCCCGAGGTCGTGCGCCGGGGCTGCACCGAAGTGAAGATTCCGATGCAACCCGCTGCGCGTTCGCTCAACCTCGCGGTAAGCGTCGGAGTAGGGTTGTACGAAGCGTGGCGGCAGTTGGGGTTTGAACCCTAGGCTACTCTTTCCACGGTACCCACATCGCGTCCTCGTCGGGAAGTGGGTGTCCCGAGGTTTTGAGAGCCAGCAGCATCTGCCCCCGGTGGTGCGCGTCGTGAACCATCATATGGATTAAGAGGGCGTCCGGGCTCGCGTGGGGCAGTGTTCCGGTAAAGCCCTCCGGGGCCTCTGCGGCGGCCTCTTGAGCGGCAGCAGCGGTTTCTATCAGAACCTGACGGATGCGCGTCAGCTCGGTTTCAGCGACAAAGGCCTCAATGTCGTTTTCGTCCAAGTCTTCCCGCATCGTGTAGAGGTTGGGCAACCCTCCCAAACGCGCTTCGTCGAGCCGCGATCCCCAATACTTGGTCGTCCCGACGAGGTGCGCGAGATGCAGCGCCACGCTGTAACCACCCCCCGGCGTGCGGGCGTCCAGCATTTCGGGCGTGAGGTGGTTTACGAGCACGGTATTAACTTTTAGGTTGGCCTGCCACGCGGTCTGTACCGAATTCATCATTTCTGCTCCTTGAAAGGGCTTGAAGCGAAAAAGGTTTTCGTGAACAGACCACAGCCATTCTACCTACTGGCTAAACGTCGTGCTGCTATCAAGCTTCCCGATAAACGCCGCGATCAGTTTAATGACGTTCTCGACATCTTCGGGGTCAACCATCTCATTGGGCGAGTGCATATAGCGGTTGGGGACGCTGACGACCGCCGTCGGCACGCCGCTGCGGTTTTTGGCGATGTCGTCGGCGTCGGTGTAGGTGTGCGCGGGTGAGGTGCCGATAGTAAAGGGGACGCCTTCGGCCTCCGCGCTTTCGATAAGCCGTGCCGTCACACCCCGGTGGGCGTACGACCCGACTGTCAGCTCCGGACCCGAGCCCAAGGGTTTTTCACCCTCACGTTTGATGTCCACCGTTGGTACGTCGGTGGCGTGGGTGACGTCGACAGCGATAGCGGCGTCCGGCCTCAGGGTGTGCGACGCGATGTACGCGCCGATGCCGCCGATCTCCTCTTGTACCGTCCCGACTGCGACGACCTCGGCTCCCCCCTGTTGTTTTTCTGCGGCGGCGCGCCGGGCGGCCTCGAGCACGATAAAGGCCCCTATGCGGTTGTCGATGGCCTTGCCGACTAGGCGGCCGTTAAGGAGTTCGAGGGTGGGTTGCTCAATGACCGCGAAGTCTCCGGCCCGCACGTGCTCCTTAGCCTCGTCACCGCTTTTGGCCCCGATGTCGATCCACAGGCTTTCGATCTTCGAGACCTTGCTGCGCTCCTCGCTTTCCATCAGGTGAATCGGTTTTTTGCCGATGACGCCGAGCAGCTCACCCTTATACCCGACGACCCGCACCCGCTGTCCGACGAGCTGCTGCGAATCCCAGCCGCCGACGCCTTTGAAATAGAGGTAGCCCTCTTTGTCGATATAGGTGACCAGCAGACCGATCTCGTCGAGGTGTCCGGCCAGCATCACGCGCGGCTTGCCCCCCATCCCAAAGGTCGCGTAGACGTTGCCGTAGGCGTCGCGTTTAACGTCGGCTCCGTAACTCAGGGCTTGTTCTGCCCAGACGTCGGCTGGTTTTGTCTCAAAACCGCTTGTACCAGGGGCCGTTAGCAGCGCCCTTAAAAAATCTTTTTCAGGTTCGTTCACGAGTTGGACTTTACCACGCGCCGCACCCGCTCCCCAGCGGGCGAATTGGCTTTATGATGGGCAGACGATGGAGATTCGAGATGCCCGCCCCGACGACGTACCTACGATTGCCAAAGTCCACGTCGACAGTTGGCGCACGACCTACCGCGACGTGCTCCCCAAAAGTTATCTAAACGACCTTTCGTACGACGCCCGCGAGACGATGTGGGCAGGCGCGTTCGGCGCGGAGAGCCAGACATTCCTCATTGTGGCCGAAGACGCGGGCAAAATCGCCGGATTTGCCGCTGGGGGCGCGGCGCGTAAAGACACGCCGGAGGCCAGAACCTATGGTGGCGAACTCTACGCGGTCTACATGTTGGAGAGTTATCAGCGGCGCGGGCTGGGGCGCAGGTTGGTCGCAGCGGTTGCGGAAGAGCTGATCACCCGTGGTCACAGCGAGATGATCACCTGGGTTCTAGAAGACAACGCCGCCTGCCGCTTTTACGAACGTCTGGGCGGTGAGTTTCTAGGCAGTAAAACGGTCGAGATCGCCGACATGTCACTGCGGGCGGTGGCCTACGGTTGGCCGGACGCGAGCGTCCTGCTCAAACCTCGAGTCTGAGGGGCAGACGAACGGGCCACCAAACGCGCTGCTCGGGTTGTCTGGCGCAGAGCGGGTTTTGGTCCGGCCCGAAACGTTCAGGCTTACTACACCCGGCCCTTGCCGCGTCCTACGTGCTCAGACCCCAACCGCCTCAGGTTCTTTGATCTTCTGGGCAATGTCCGCTACCGCTTGCCTCGCGTGGACGATGCCGTTTTCAATAAATACGTCGCTGGTGCGTTCGCCGAAGCCTGCCGAGCCAATGAAGTAAAGCCCCGGCACGGTGCTCTCGAACGTTTCCGGGTCGAGAGCGACCGAATGGTCCTCCGGGTTGACCTTGACACCTAGACCACCGAGAAAACTCCCGGGCGCGGCGTAGTAGCCGGTCAGGGCAAAGGTCACGTCGGTTGGGACGGCAAGGGTTTCCCCAGCCTTGTCGATAACGACCTCTGTCGGGGTGATCTCCCGGACGACGCTCTCAAAGTGCGCGGTGATCGACCCCTCTCTAATGCGATTTTCCAAATTGGGCCGGACCCAGTACTTGAGGCTGTGGCGAAAGCCGTCGCCGCGGTGAACCATCGTCACCTTCGCCCCGGCGCGGAAAAGCTCCAAGGCGGCGTCGGCGGCCGAAGAGCCTGCGCCGACAATCGTCACCTTGCGGCCCCAGTGCAGGTGCGCTTCATCGAAGTAGTGGGAGACGTTCGGTAGGGTTTCACCGGGTACATTTAGCAGCTTAGGCGTATCGAAGTAGCCGGTGGCGACCGCGACTTTGCGGGCTCGGAGCGGTTCAGCGGGCTTGTTCTTAGGTGTGACGCTCAGCTCGAACCCGCCTTGGGCGCGGTTTACGCCCGTGACGGGGCTGTAGAGGCGGACGTTCAGGTTTTCGCGTTGGGCGACCTTGCGGTAGTACTCGAGCGCCTCACGCCGCGTCGGTTTGTCGATGGCCGTTACAAAGGGATGGTCGCCGACCTCTAAACGTTCGCTCGTCGTAAAAAAGGTTAAAAACGTCGGCCAACGGTAGATGGCGTCGACCATCGCGCCTTTGTCCAAAAGCACGTGCGAAAGTCCGGCGCGCTTGGCGCGGATGGCGGCTTCGGTCCCGATGGGACCAGCCCCAATGATGGCAAGGTCGAACATGCTTTATGGTAGCAAGCTTTTCACCCGTGTACGCGGGCAGGACTACAGATGACGTATTGACGTATTAAGGAGCGCTCGTGCGACAGGCTGCTTATACGCGGCTGCTCGGGCAAAGGTGCTTGAGTGTGCAGACCTCGCAGGCGGGCAGCCGCGCCAGACAGACCCGCCGTCCGTGAAAGATAAGCGCGTTGTGCAGAAATATCCAGCTGTCTCGCGGAAACACTGCCTCCAGGTCGCGTTGCACCTTGTCGGGGTTTGTGGCGCTGCTGAGGCCTAGACGCCTCGAGAGCCGCCCCACATGCGTATCGACGGCGATAGCGGGTCGCCCGAAGGCGTTGGCCAGAACGACTGACGCGGTTTTGCGACCTACACCGGGAAGGCTCAGGATGGCGTCGAAATCCTCCGGCACCTCGCCGCCGAAACGTTCGGTCAACGCCTGGGAGGTCGCCACACAGTTTTTGGCCTTGTTGCGGTAGAGGCCGATGCTGCGGATAAAGGGCTCCACCTCGTCCGGTGTGGCCTGCGCCATGCTGGGCGCGTCCGGGTAGCGGGCGAACAGCGCCGGGGAGGCCGCGTTGACGCTTTTGTCGGTGGCCTGCGCGGAGAGGATCGTCGAGATCAAAAGCTCGAACGGGTTGCGGTGGCTGAGTTCGGTTTTGGCGTCGGGATAGGTTGTTTTAAGTTCTTCTAAAATGGCCCCAATCCGGGCCTGCTCGGTGTGCGCCGCGTGCGTCATCCCTTTATTATGCAGGAGTGAACACGGAAGACGCCGCGGGACCGCCGGACACCACCCCCGGCGCGGTGCGCGACTGGGTTTGGGCCGAGCTGTGGCGGCGGCGTCAGGTCGGCTATCCACTGCCCCCACACGGTCATTACCCCAACTTTACCGGCGCGGCGGCAGCTGCCAGCTTGCTCTTAAAGCACTTGCTGGGGACCTGCCAGCTTACTACCGGCAGCACGGTACTAAGTTACCCCGACATGGTGCTTAAACCGCTCCGTAAACGTCTTTTGGAGGCGGGCGTAAACGTCGTCGTCCCGGCGCAGCACGGCGACCGCTACCGATTGTTGCGAAGCGGGGTGGTAGACGCGGGGCGGGCCTCGAGTATCGCCGGAGCCGAACGTGAAGGCGAGGACGTTGCGGCACTACCCGAAGTGAGCTTCGCTTTCGTCGCCTGCGTCGCCGTAAGCCCTGCGGGTGAAGTCCTGGGCAAGGGTTATGGTTTTACGCTGCCGACGCAACTCGAGCTGCCGTCGGCGACGGTCGTGCATCCACTTCAGGTCGTGGCGGAGCTGGAGGCCGACGCCCTGCCCGTCACGCTTTTCGCCACACCTACGGAGGTGATGGAAGTAAAGAATCCGTCAGTGCTGCGGAGGTCGTCTTTGTAGACTTAGGCGGTGCCCACCTACGCTTACAAAGCCAGGGACCGCAGCGGCAAGCTCGTTGAGGCCGTTATGGAGGCCGCTACACAGCGCGACGTGGCCGCCAATCTGCGCGAAAAAGGGCTGATTCCCACTGAAATTACCCTGCCTAAAACCGGCTTGCAAGGCGACATCAAACTGCCCGCGTGGCTCGATTTCGGCAGTCAGCCGAACCTCCGCGACGTCACCGTGTTCAGCCGTCAGTTCGCTACTGTGATCAACGCCGGGTTGCCGGTCGTACAGTCGCTTGCCATCTTGCAGCGCCAAGCGGAGAAAGAGGGCCTTAAAGACGCGCTTAAAAAGATTCGTGAGGAGGTCGAAACGGGTCTGCCCCTCTCCGAAGCGCTGGCTAAGCACCCAAAAATTTTTAACCGCCTGTACGTCTACCTGGTGCGGGCCGGAGAGGCGTCGGGAAACCTGGACGGTATTTTAGAGCGTATCGCAGCCTATCAAGAAAAGCAGGCGGCGCTGCGCGGCAAACTTAAAAGCGCCCTCACCTACCCCGTTGTCGTCCTCGTAATCGCCCTAGCGGTCACCTTCTTTTTGCTCACCGGCATCGTGCCGCAGTTCGCCGGTATCCTGACGCAGCTCGGTGGTGAACTGCCGCTTATCACCCGCATCCTGATGGCGATCAGCACTTTTTTGTTGACCAAGTGGTGGCTGCTTATCATCATGGTTGTTGGTGCGGTAGTAGGGACCGGCCTCTACTACCGCACCAACGCGGGGCGGCACGTCATCGACGCGCTGCTCCTAAGGCTGCCTGTCGTCGGCAACCTGATTCAGAAAACGGCTATCGCCAGTTTTTCCAACACCTTTGGGTTGCTTCTTAAAAGCGGTGTCAACATCATTGAGGCCATCGAGATCACCAAAGGCACGGCGGGCAACGTTATCGTCGAGGACGTTTTAGACGAGGCCAAAGGGGCTGTGCAGCGCGGCGAGCAGATCAGTGTGACGCTAATAAACAGGCCCAAGGTCTTTCCACCGCTGGTCAGCTCGATGATTTCCATCGGGGAGGAGACGGGGGCGGTCGACAGCATGATGGAAAAGATTGCGAGCTTTTATGAGCGCGAGGTCAATGAGGCAGTCGAGAGCCTGACCGCTGCTTTGGAACCGCTTCTGATCGTTTTTTTGGGCGGCGTTGTCGGGTTTATTGTTGCAGGGATGTTTTTGCCGATGTTTGCGATTATCGGGCAGCTGAGCGGGTAACTGAGTTGAGCTTCGCGTGTCACTCAGGTGGGAGAGAAGTTCTGTAGCTATCCGGCATCTGCATAATGGAGTTGAAGAAAGCTTTGCTGATAAGGCTCTGCGGAAGGTTGAACAGAAGACCGTAAGGCTTAATTTCCCAGGCATTGGCTCGAGCCCGTTCATAATTCCCCTGTAAACGTGTAACGATGCTGTTTGCGGCTCGAGCCCTAGGTATGTAGTACATCAACGGTTTTCTCCCCCACTTGGAGACTGAATTTGTATTCAGTGACGTAGTGTTGAAGAAGCTCAACACCTTCTTGTAAAGCTATAGTCTGCCAAACTTCAGGGACGCCCTCCCTCCAAGAAGACGGGAGTTCTCCTCTTGCGATGATGTCTTCAAGCATTGAGGTGATGTCGCGCAAGTTCCCCCATTGAGGCATTACCCAGTGAACTTTGTAAAGATAAAAGCTTGTTGGTCTATGGTTGGTAAACTCAAAGGCATCAACACTGCTTCCAGGATGCGGTGTAAGCAAGCCTCTATCAAAGACGTAATGTCGACAGTAAACTCCGTATTGGGTGTAAGGTGCTCGTCGAATGAGTCAACAGGTTTTATGTAGCTGTAATCTTCAGCTGCGCCGCCCCTAACCATGCTTAGCATGGAAACTACGTCTATAAGCGCATATTTTTCTAAAGGACGTGCGTAGCGGTTATTAGGGTCCCATGTCTCGCTAATCTTTTCCCGGTGTATCTGTTCTGCCTTAAGCTTTGCCTCAACGCTACGCTGCCTCTTGGTAGCAATGCAATTAGGACACATCCATGCCCTAGACGGTCTTCTTTCGCTAAAACTAGATCGGCTTGTCAGAGGGTAAAAACGTCCGCAATCAGTGCACTGTTTGTCTATTGCGACAGCGGTCGTATGTTTGCGTATAAGCGAGGTGAGGGTTTGTGGTGGGACACCTAGCTCGTTTGCTATGTCTCCAGTAAGGTGAACGAACTTGTCAGCCTCGTTAACCAGCCAATATTTATATGCAGCTTCTGAAAAATCCGTGTCGTCGCTATGGATAGAAAATTTAATTTTGCCCATGTTACTCAAGAGTTCATTATGTCATGAGCAGCGTTGTTACGTTTGCGAGACATCATTTCTTGTGCTAAACTCTCAAGGTTGACTGCCCGTAAAGCAGGCTCACTCATTTAAGGAGCATCATGGCAAGAAACCCATCGGCAATGAAATACCACCGCCAGGCCCAAAAGGCCCGCGCGCAAAACCGCGCCACCAAGAGCACCATCCGCACCTTCGGCAAAAAGGCCGCCGCCGCTGCCGAAGCCGGTGACCAGGAAGCGGCCACCAAGTTCCAGCGTGTCACGGTTAGCCTCATTGACAAAGCCGCCAAAGGTTCGACGCTGCACAAAAACGCTGCCGCCCGGCGCAAGTCGCGTTTGGCCAAGCGCCTCAACAGAGCCCTCGCGCAGGAAAGCGCGTAGACGTTAGATACGGTTTTAAAGCCTCCGAAAAGGGGGCTTTTTCCTTGTAGCGTTGCGGGTAACGTCACGGCATCTCGGTAAAAGCGTGTTGTCGGTCTCCGGTATGCCCGCGAGACTCGAGGCCCTTATCACTGAGCGCGGCTAGCTATAGCGCTCCTCTTTAAAGGGATCGCCGCGCATATGGTAGCCGTTGCGTTCCCAAAAGCCGGGTTTGTCGCCCCGCATGAACTCGATTCCCGAAAGCCACTTGGCGCTCTTCCAGGCGTAGAGATGCGGGATAATGGTCCGTACTGGGCCGCCGTGCTCGACCGCAATATCTTTGCCCCCGAGCTTGTGGGCCACCATGCAGTTCTCAGCCAAAAAGTCCTCGATAGACAGATTTGTGGTGTAGCCGCCGTAGCAGTGGAACATGACGTGAGTAGCGCTGCTGTCGGGCTCGAGGTGTTTTGTCAGCTCTGTGGTCAAGACACCCGTCCAGCTCACATCCATTTTCGACCAGTGAGTGACGCAGTGAAAGTCCTTCGTCATGTCGGTCTGCGGCAGCGCCATCAGATCGCGCCAGCTGAACGACCTTTCCTTCGCCAAGCCAAAGATTCGCAGCTCAAAGTCTTCCTGGCTGACGCGCGGCGTCGGACCATAGGTCATGATCGGGAAACGGTCGGTAACGCTCTGACCCGCCGGAACTTTAGGGTTGGTCGGCTCCTTGCGGAAAATGTTTCCAAGCATCCTTTAGGTTAGCACGCGGTCTCTTACGGCAAAGTTGCGTCCACTCGCTTTAGCGGGATGGCTTTAGCAGGGTAGGCTGAGGGGTGCCCGCACTCCGCGTCGTCCTCGTCCGCCCTAAAGACCCGGCCAACATCGGGGCGAGTGCCAGGGCGATGAAGAACTTCGGCCTTTCTGAACTCTATCTGGTTGCGCCCCAGCGCAACCTTTCACGTCACGCTTACGCCCTTGCCTCTCACGCCGAGGACGTACTAGACGGCGCTACCGTCTGCGAAACCGTTGCCGACGCCCTCGCAGGCTGCACGCTGGCGCTCGGCACGACGGCCCGTACGCGCGCCTCCCAAGCGCGCGTCTACACGCCGCGTAAAGCTGCCGAAACGCTGCCGCGGGAGGGCGTTGCCGTCCTTTTCGGCCCCGAAGATTACGGCCTCAGCAACGATGACCTGCGGCACTGTCAGGGCTATATCCAAATCCCGACGGCTGCGTACGCCTCTCTAAATCTGGCTCAGGCTGTGCAGCTGGTAGCGTATGAATGGTTCCTGGCTGAGGATAGGGGTGAGACGGCTGGACATTTGGAGGCTGTCCCCAGGGAGCTGCTCGAGGGGATGTACACGCATCTTATGCAGACGCTGCGTCACATCGGTTATACCGACGCGCAACGTGAAGGAAGCGCCGAGACGATGTTCCGTAGCATCTTCGACCGCGCCAACTTGAGCGAGCGTGAAGTTGCAGCCCTGCGCGGGCTCTGGCGGCAGGTGTTGTGGGCGGCGCGCGACGTTGACACCCCGTAACGATCTTCTGTATACTCACGGATGCTGACTTGGGCGCAGATGGTTGTGCCTAGGGAGGGTTGGCCGAGCGGTTGAAGGCGGCAGTCTTGAAAACTGCAGTAGGGGAGACCCTACCGGGGGTTCGAATCCCTCACCCTCCGCCACATCCAACCCGTCAGCAGGGCAGTTTGGAGAGGTGGGTGAGCGGTTTAAACCACAGTCCTGCTAAGACTGCGTCTGGCGAAAGCTGGACCGAGGGTTCGAATCCCTCCCTCTCCGCCAACGCTTCAGTGGTATGTCGCTAATGCATAAGTGATCATACCGCTAGGCATGCGCCCGTAGCTCAGCTGGATAGAGCGTCTGACTACGGATCAGAAGGCCAGGAGTTCGAATCTTCTCGGGCGCACCACCCAAACCCCGTCAGTGACGGGGTTTTTCCTTTGCCTCGAGCGTGACGCGAAACCGGAGAAGTAAAAACGTGTGGCCATTGTATGCCGCTTTCCGTAGGTATGGGCTAAGTGTGTGGTCGCCCACCCGTCGATGGTCCTTCCGTCCTCGTGAGTAGATAGAGCTGCTCCCCAAGTCTCAGACTCGTTCCGAACCTTAGACGCGGGGGAACGTTTCGGACGCTACGGACGACCTTACCGCGCAACTCGACGACGAGACCATCGAGCGGATGTAGGAGTGCGCCAGCGTGGAGATAGATCCTTATGCATTTCGGTTTACCCACACCTCGAGGAGGCGTACCGGGTGTCCGAGCTGTTCTTCCCGCACCTACCCGTAAGCCGTGAGAAAGGTCTTCTCGCTGCTGTTCGCGTCCGCCACCCGCTAACGGCGACGGAAAGGGATTTTTTATGGCACTGATATCAGCACCAGTGCGGCCAAATCGCGCTCAACCCAGGCAAGACGGTCGGCTCTGGGCGCGGCTCAGCATCTGGCTGGTTTCGGTTCTAATTTTGATTGTTTGGTAGGTTCTGGTTACTACCGGCGTCGCGTCGTCTCAACTCGCATCTTACCGTCACCAGGAGTGTCGCCAAACCCCGAAACCCCGTTCTGAAGGGGTGATTTCAGGCAGCCAAGCGAGAACCTTCGGTCATCAAGGCATT
>CADCWP010000256.1:22259-24071 GCA_902806425.1 uncultured Truepera sp. | reverse complement strand
GTGGTCAGGGTGTATCGGTCCACGACAAGCACATTGAGGTCATTGTGCGGCAGATGCTCAAGTTTGTCGAGGTGCAAAACCCTGGCGACTCGATCTTCTTGGAGGGCCAGACCGTCGAGCGCTTCGAGGTCGAAGAGGTCAACAACCGCCTTCTCGACGAGGGCAAAGCGCCCGCCGAGTGGAAGCCGCTGCTTTTAGGCATCACCAAGGCCAGTCTGTCGACCAAATCGTGGCTCTCGGCGGCGTCTTTTCAGCACACCACGCACGTGCTGACCGAAGCGGCTGTCTCGGGTAAAGCCGACGATCTCGTCGGTCTTAAGGAGAATGTCATCTTAGGCCGCCTGATCCCAGCGGGTACAGGCCTCGACATCATCCGCGAAACCCGGGTAGCTGACGAGCAGATGCTCGGGCGACTTAAAGATGCTCCAGCTGCGCGCGACGCTGCCACCCCAGCCCGTCCGGCGGGTGAGCGTGAACGTCGTCCTGAAGCCTAAACACTTCTAAACCTCTTAGCGAGTCGGATGTAAAGTCCGACTCTCTTTTGTGCCGCGTCGAGGTGGCGGTATGCTTAGAGTGTGGGGAGAGAAGGTCACACTGTCGTTGCCCTCGACCCCGGGCGAAATATCGGGGTGGCGTTTGTAGGAGCCGATGGCAGCTTGGGGTTCCACGCGGTCGTGACGGCGGCGCGGCTGGAAACGTTGCGGTTGCCGGAAGGGGCGAAAGTACTCGTCGGCGACGGAACCGGCAGTGACGCGGTGCAAAGGCTTTTGCTGGAACGTGGAATTGTTTTCAGGGTTGTCGATGAGTGGGGCTCGAGTCTCGCCGCCCGCACCCTGTATTTTCGCGACCATCCACCGAGGGGGTTCCAACGTCTTTTGCCAAATGGCCTGCGGACACCGCCCGAGCTTATCGACGACTACGCAGCCTACGCGCTGGCGCTTGCGTATCTGGCCGAAAATGCTGGTAGCTCGCCCCGACCGTAGACGACTTCCAAGGTTTCACCGCCGATCTCAATCGGCTTGGTTTTGAGGTACTTTCCGGCCATCGCCTCGTAAAAGCCTCGGGCGGGGTTCGTTAACAGTACCCAAAGCAGCACGGCGTTGTGACTTGGCTCTATAAACACCTTCACCGCCACCAGCATCAAGGTTTTGGCGTAGCGTTCGGCGGTGTAGAGGGCGTCCCTATCACGCTCGAGACTCCCATTTACAAACCCGACGATGGTGCCTTGTTCGTCTCTTGCAGCAAGTACAAACGGCTTTTTCGCACAGTCAGTAACTTCCTTCTGGAAGTCCGCACACTGGTCTACCGAAAGGCTGTCTAATTCTGCTTCAGGCATCAGACCACGGTAGGTACTGCGCCAACTCTAGATATGACCTATGCGATAACGTTCATATCTTCTGCGGTGGCAGCTCAAACTATGCTCCAGCTCAGCCCACGAGAAAGGCCGAGATCAGTTCTCGGCCTTTTGCCTTTTGGGTTAGTACGGGTTTAGTTCAGGTCGTCGTCGTCACCCGCGTCCATCATGGCGCGCGCTTCTTTGCTGCTGATCCCTAAAACCGCGCTGATCTCGCCTGCTAACAGGCGCAGGGCGCGGCGGTACGCCTGCCGGTCGAGGTCGGGCAACCCGCGCTCGAGGTCCCAACGGCGCAGTTCGCTGCCCAAGGTAGCGATCTGGTAGGGGTCACCGGACGACAAGATTTCGGTGACGCGGCGGTGGCGCGCGGCCCACTGCTTGGGCAGGTTTACGCGACCATTATTGAGGCGCTCCAAAACGTTATGCACCTCGGTTTGGGTCAGCGCGGGCCGCAATCC
>CADCWP010000256.1:0-22249 GCA_902806425.1 uncultured Truepera sp. | reverse complement strand
GGCAGCCTGCGGCGCGGAAACCGGTACAAACGCTTTCGAGGTGCCGTTAGGGAAGGCGACTTCGTAATACTGATGGTCAGCGCCTGCAACCGTCCGTGTGGTAGTTCCCTCGACGATGCCGACACCGTAGGGCGGCAAAACAACCTGGTCACCGTGTTTATAGGTCCTCTGATCTTTCAAAGCAGCACTCCTTTAGGCCATGACGCCATATCGCCTCCACCCCCCGGTATGGGCGCTAGCTCGTATGATGGATTAGTATGGGAGTTAGGTGGGTCGGCAACGGCGTATACGGGGCTGTTGCGGACGCAAACACGCCATGTATAGTAGCAGATTTGTATACGTTTTTCTACCCCTTGGGTGGCGTTGGCGGCTTTGGTGTTACGAGACCGGTTCCGCTAACTCCGCGCGGCTGCTCCGGGTCGTTAGGGCGACGCCAGAGAGTAGAACAAGTGCTCCCAGAAGGGTTAGGGGCGGCGGTACCTCAGCAAAGATCAGAAGCGCCAACAGGCTCGCGCCGATGGGCTCGAGCAAGATCACAGTCGCTACCGCCGCCGGGTCCATGTGCTTGACGGCGTAGTTGTAGGCTGTGTGGCCGACGAGCTGTGGCAAGAGGGCCAGGAGCAAAACCCAAAAGTATGTAGGTGGTTCGTAACCCGTGTAGCTGTAGCCGAAAACAAAGGGGAGCGGCAGCAGGCTGAGCGCGGCAATCCCGTAAGCGACGCCGACATAAGCCTGGAGGCTGAGACCACGGTTTTGCGCGGCGCGGCCCAGCAGCAGATAGGCGGCGGCGGCCGCTGCACCCGTTAGCGCCAGGGTATTGCCTAACAGCGGCGCGCTGCTCATCCCTTCACCCGCGTCTCCAAAGCCGATAAGCGCGCCGCCTAAAATAGCGACCAGCATCCCCAGCAGCGCCATAAAGGGCGGGGCAACACCGAGAAAGATCCAGCTCGAGAGCGCCACCCACACCGGGGTCGTCGTACCTAAACTCGTGCTGGCTGCGACGCTCGTGTACGAGAGCGAGCTGATCCAGGTGGCGAAATGCGCGCCTAAAAGCAACCCGGCTAGAACCGCGTAGGGGGCGTTTTTACGGGTAAGCGGTGTTTTTCGTAGGGCGCGAACTGTCCATGGTAACAGCAAGAGGCTGGCGAGCAGCATTCGCCCCGCAGCGACGACGACTCCGGGCGCGTCCGCGAGACGGATAAAGATCGCCGAGAGACTTACCGCGATCAACCCGACACCTAAGGTTAGAGTCAGGCGCGAGGCAGAAGGAACGATCATGAGCCCAATCGTACCTTAGAACCGTCTTGGACCAGTATTTCTCAAAATGTGATGGTCAAACGCACATAAGCGTAATCTAAAACTTAAAGATACTTGACAACAACGCGCTAAGGTTTTATACTTTTTGACGAGAAGAGGAGGCGTGAGATGTTACAGACTTGGAACCCTTGGCAAGAGCTTGAAGACATGCAGCGTCGGCTTGGGCGCGCCGTTCGCAACGACGACCCGGGTAACGGCGTCAGTTGGGTCCCTGCGACCGACATCGTCGAGGACAGCGAAGGACTCTACTTGTACCTAGACCTGCCGGACGTTGACGAGGGCAGCCTCGAGGTCGAAACCGAGCAGAGCAGCCTGAGCGTCAAGGCTACCCGCCGCTACCGCAAGGGTGAAAACCAGACCGTGCACTACCAGGGTCGCCCTAAAGGTACCTTCACGCGGACCTTTAATGTGCCGACAAGCTTCGACTTAGGCAAGGTCACGGCGTCGTACGACAGCGGCGTGCTGACGCTGCTCGTCCCCCGTTCCGAGAGCACCCGTCCCCGCAAAGTCGACGTGGCTACCGGGCGCACACACCAGGGAACCGTCGAGGTGCAGGCACAGTCCGAGGAAGCGCCTCAGGTTGAGCACGCCTGAACGCGCTCCGCAAGCAGCGAAGCTGAGGGTAACCCTCAGCTTTTTTTGTCAAGTCCGAAAAACAGCAGCGCCCATCCGACGAGCTGAAGCACGCCCCCAACCGGCGCGACCGCACCCAGCACCGACGCGCCGCTGAATACGAGCGCGTAGAGGCTGCCGGAGAAGACGACACTGCCCCAAAACAGCCAGGGAGCGGCCCGCTGCGCCCGCACGGGCAACGCCCCGAGCGCCAGTAACCCGAGCGCATGGAACATCTGGTAGCGGACGGCAGTTTCGTACGTCGCCAAACGGTCGGGGGAGAGAACGCTGTCCAGCGCGTGCGCGCCAAAGGCCCCCAGGGCAACGCCCAAAAACGCCAGCAGCGCGCCGAGTCGGGCTGGGTTGAGGTAGGTGTAGGGTTCTGAAACGGGTTTCGTGGTCATGATGAATTCTTTCGCGTGATGGGGTGGCCCGATTAGAGGTGCTTGGCTTATGAGCTGACGGTAGCGGGGACGCGCTCGCGCTGCAAAAGGCCGTCGGCCAGCTCGAGCACGCGGTCGACCTCATCGACTAGGCGCAGGTCATGTGTGACCAAGATGACGGTGCGACCCTCTGTGGCAGCCTGACGAAGCGCGGCGACGACGACCCGTCCACTTTTCGAGTCGAGGTTACCGGTCGGTTCGTCGGCGAAGAGGACGTCCGGGTCGTTGGCTAGGGCGCGCGCTACGCTCACCCGCTGCCGTTCACCACCGGAGAGCTTGTGCGGCAGGTGGCTGGCGCGGGTTTCCAAACCAAAACGCCCCAGCAGCTCGAGCGCCTTTTGTTTGCGCTGAGCTGACCCGACGCCCGCCAAACCCATCGGAAAGGCGACGTTTTGCAGGGCGTTTTGCACGGCGATCAGGTTATACGACTGAAAAACAAACCCGAAGCGCCGGAGCCGCAGCTCCGCTCGCTCCCGCTCAGAAAGGGTGCTGACGGTTGCGTCACCCAGCCTGACTGCGCCCGCGCTCGGGGTGTCGAGTCCGGCGAGCAGGTTGAGCAGCGTCGTCTTACCCGAACCCGACGGCCCCATAATGGCGGTGACGGCACCCGCCGGAAAGGTGTAGCTGAAGTCGGCTAGAGCGACGACCTCGCCGCCGGGGTCACGGTACACTTTGCGGAGTTGACGGGCCTCGAGACGTTCACTCACAGCTTCAAGTATAGGCGCGAGGCTTGCCTGCAACTGTTCTGACTGCGCTAGCGGCCACCCGAGCTGCCACCGCCACCTCCTCCGCCACCCCCGGATACCGACCCGCCCGACGACGCCGACGCGCCTGCGGCTTGAAGCGCGCTGCTGAGTGAGTTGAGGGCGCTTGCCGTGTCGTTCAAGTTCAAACCCGATCCACCTGTGTGGTGACCGAGCCAGAGCGGGGCGCGCACATAGCTGTCACCGCGCTGCGGCGCGGCCCGCTCCATGTTTTTTAGAAACTTCTCAGCCACGCCGAGCGCGGCGGCGTAGCAATAGTAGACCTCCCAAAGTTTGAAGAAGTCGTCGGGCGCGTTCTTCATCTGGGTGTAGTCGGACAGGGTACGCTTAAAACCCGCCCAGCCCCGCGCTTCGGGCGCGATCTCTTGGCGCCACGCCGGGATAGAGATGAGCGCGGCGACGCCCAGCCCCACACAGAAAAAAGCTCCGACAAAAAGGGCTATCCGCGCGGCACCCAGCGTCACAAAGCCGCCCGCCGCGCAACCGGCTGTCGCCAGCAGTGCCAGAAAAAACCATACCCTGGCGGCGCGCTGACTCGTGGGCTCGAGCCTCGGCCCGCCAAGCTCACCCTTAAGCCAGCCCTGCACGTCGCTCGACCAGCTGCTCAAGAAAAGGCTCAGATGTTTTTCAGAGTAACGTTTGAGTTCCTTAAACTCCAGATAGTTTGGGTCGTCCCTACGGCCCGCCGCCGCACGTCGCAAATAGGCCAGCACCTCGCGCTCAAACATAAGCAGCTCGGCGTCATCTTTGTCCGTCAACTGCATGTTGAACTTTCCGCCCTGGCTGTCGAAGCTCCCGTAACCACGCCGCGCCAAATCCATGATGGTCGCGTTGAAGGCGGGGCCGGGACTGTTTGTAAAACGCGAGGCCAGATAGGTGACCGCTGCCGGTGGGCGGTCGGCGGGGGGCTCGAACGGGTAACGCATCGCAGGCGCGGTCGGCTTGTACTTGCGGATCGACCTCACTACACCTGTACCGAGCCCGACTAAGGGCAGCAGCGCGAGCGCGCCCCACCAGGGGTTGCGCCGCGCCGCGTCGAGACCGGCTAGGCGCGCCTCGTCACGGAGAAGGCGCTCGAGCGCCGCCCCTTCACCCGTGACTGTAAAGTGTTCCGGTGGCATCAGGTAGCGAACCTCGACGCCCGTATTTTCAGGAATGCGGTCGTAGTGAACCGTAAGCCGTTGCCGGTTTTCTGAAAGTTTTACCCTCGGCAGCTCGCTGTTGCCGAGCCGGTGAACATAAGCGTCGTAGGGTGCCGTCATGGGCCCCGGAACCTCTACGGTCAGTTCGTAGCCCCTAACCAGCGGATGTTCCCCCTCGAGGATGTTCCAATACCACTCGACCACGTCGCCGTATACCGCCACGGAGCCCTGCAAGCGGTAACGGAAAAACACCCTTCGCTCGTCTGCCCGCGCAGCTTGCCGCACGACCAGCTCGGTACCACCCGAACCGTCCTCGCAGGGCTGTTGAAAAGCGGTTGCAGCCGAACCGGGGGAGCGCGCCCCACCCTCTAGAAGCGTGACCGTCTGACCTTCGCCCAGACTCAGGCAGATAAAGGCGTCACCGAAATCTTCGTCGGTCGTCAGGGTGCGCTCGTCGTATACCGTGACCGAGCCGTCCGCCGCGATAGCGACCCTCTGCATTACATTCTGCCAGGTGAACTCCTGGGCACTCGCCCAGCCGAACAGGCTCAGCCACGCTGACAGCGATAAAAGAACGCGCATAAGGACGAGTCTACGCTTGTGACCCGTCGACTCCAAAACGGTTCACGCTAAAGTGCGCCTACTCGCGCGACATAGCGACGGCGATAGGGATGCGGGCCGCTCTCGCCGCAGGCAAAAGCCCCGACAGCACGCCCATCAGAAACGCGATAGCGACCGCGAATAGCCCCAACCGCAGGGTCAGGGCCGCGACGGGGAGGCCGATCAGGTCTTGTGCGATACGGTTGACCGCCACGATTCCGAGCCGTCCGATCACGACGCCGAAGGCCGCCCCGACCAGACTCAGCAAGACCGACTCGGAAAGTACCAAACCGAATAGAAAGCGCGGTTTTGCCCCGACCGCCCGGATCACCCCGAACTCACGGGTGCGCTCGAAAACGCTCATCAGCACGGTGTTGGCGACCGCTATCGCCCCGACGATAAGGGCGATGGCGCTGATACCTAACCTGACGACGTCGCTTACCCGGACCCCACGCTCGAGCACCCTCAAGACCTGCTCCTGCGTCTGAAAACCGAGCTTCGGAAACGCTTCGGAAAGCGTCTCGGCGACCTCGGCGGCCCGCGCCGGTTCCGCTAGATCGAGGGCCAAAAAGCTGACGCGGTCGCGGATACCAATAGCCCTTTGCAGGCTCCCGAGCGGTACGAGCACGGCGTTGTCGACGAGCCCGCCCCCCGAACGCGCGACGCCGACGATCTCGAGGCTATTCTCGGGGTTGAGCCGCAGCGTGTCGCCTACGCCGACACTGTTGCGCTCGGCGACCTGCTCCCCGACGACGGCGACCCGCGCGGCCGCGTCACCTTGACCTAGGCCGCGCCCCTGCACAACCTCGTAGTCGAAATAGATATCCTTTACGTCGACCGTCGGGGGCAGCCCCTGAAAGAGAAACGAGCTGCCCGGACTGAAACCGCCGCGGGCGTAGAGCATGATGGGGGTGACGCGGACTACGCCGTAACGCGCACCGTCCGCTGCCAACTCGCGGGCGAAGCGGAGTGGCAACGCGGGCACGGCGGTCAGGGCAGTTGTATCGAAGGGGCCGTAGCTCACCTGTATATCCGGGCCGATGCCGCCGATCTCCTGCGCGAAAACCTGCCGCAACCCCTCACCGAGCGACAAAAAGATCACCGTCGAGCCGACCGCGACGGCGATGCCGAGCGCAGTTAGAAACGTTCTTAGGGGGCGCAACCGTAGCGACTGAAGCGCTAAAGACCAGATCATGAGGCGTTCACCTACCCAGTCTACGGGCCGGCGTTACCCCCCGAAAGGCGGCAGCTTACGCTCAGTACGCCTCACCCACTACGGCTCCGGGCGCGCCGAGTACCGCCGCCGCGCCGCCCTGCGCTACCGAGACGCCGCCCGCATTGCCGCTAAAGATATACACGGGCGCGTCAAAGGTGAAGGTGTCACCGGGTTGTGCAGTTTCGTAAACGAGCCGTTCACCTCCGCCTCTGTTGGTGCCCCGGTAGACCTCGAGCCACGCCGCCGCTGTTACGCTGACCGTGATTTGGTTTGTCCCCGCAGCCTGCGCCTCGGTAGCTGTCGAATTCTGCCGAGCGTCCGGCTGCTGAGCACCCGTCGCCGCCCCTGCGCGCGGCCCTTGGGTCGGTGTCAGCTCGATGTTGAGGCGGCGGTCGCGGCTTAGGTCAAAGGCGCGCTCAAACGCCCTGTAGCCGCCGCGCTCGACCCGCACGGTGCGTCTACCCGCCCGCACCGGGGCGTCAACGATGGGGCTCCGCCCGACACGGTAGCCGTCGATGCTGACTTCGCCTCCCGGGGGCGTCGTGCGCAGTGAGAGCAAGATAAGGGGACCGGGCACGGCTGGCGTGGACGCGTTTACAAAGGGTTCCTCAACGACGGGTTCGTCCCCTATAGGTCCATCAGCTATAGGTGCGGCGGGTGCGGTTTGGATAACTTCGGGCGCCACAGTTTCGGTCGATGCGGCTCCAGTGCTGGGCCGCCCGGCTTGAAAGAGCAACCCGTTAAACGCCCAGAGTGCCCCGGCTACAACCCCGCCGACGAGCAGAAGCGTCCACAGCAGCCTCAGCAACCGCCGGAGCCAAGGGTGGTCAAACGGTGAGGTGTCGTCAGGGGGCAGCTCGAGCCCCGTCACGGGTTCACGCGCCGCCGGGGCCGCGCTCCGCCGTTCTTGGGCGTATAAAAGCAGCATTCGCGCCGGGTCGAGACCGACAGCCTGCGCGTAGAGGCGCACGAAGTTTTTGCTGTAGACCTCTTCGGGCAGACCCCCGTAGTGACCTGTCTCGAGCGCCTCCAGGTGGCTAGGTCGGATGTTGGTGATTTCGGCGAGATCGCGCAGCTCGAGGCCCTTGTCGAGGCGGGCTTCGCGGAGTGCACCCCCGAGCCGGTTGGGGCGCTCCGGGAGGCGCGGAGCGCGCCTCTTGGACACGGTCTTAGGAAGGTGCGCGTCATGACGCAGCTCAGCCATAGTCGCTCCTAAAAGGTTTTGGGGGTGGGGAGCCGGGCGAGCTCGAGCGCGACCTCGGCACCCAAACGCGCGTTTTCCTGTAACAACTTTAGGTTGACGTCCGTCGCGCGACCGTCCGAGAGCGCCGCGAAACGGGTTAGTAAAAAGGGCGTCAGGTCCTTTCCCCGAAAGCCTTGCTCCTGCGCCTCGCGCAGGGCGGTGTCAAGCCAACCTGAAACCTCTTTGGCGTCCAGCCCTTTGGAGACGGGTTTGGCGACTAAGAGCGCGCCGGGAAGCCCCAAGGCCCGCGCCGCCTGAAAGCTGCGGGCAACGTCGCCGGGGGTGTTGCAGCGGGCTGGAACGTGCAGGTCGGTCTCAGGCACGTGAAATCCGGCGAGCCGGTCGGTGCCGTAGCCGACGACGGGAACGCCCAGGGTCTCGAGCCTTTCTAAGGTCGCGGCCTGGTTCAAGATCGACTTGGCCCCGGCTGAAATAACCACCAGTGGATGACGCGCCAAGGCCATCAGGTCGGCGGACTCGTCGAAGGGGTCGAAGTGGACACCGCCGATCCCGCCGGTGGCAAACACCTTGATTCCGACCTGCGCGGCGAGGTGCAGGGTCGCCGCGACCGTGGTGCCGCCGTCACGCTTTTTAATAACCAAGTCAGGCAGGTTCCATAGGGACGCCTTGCTGGCGTCGGCGTTGGCCAAATAGCTCAGCTCGTCGGGGGAGAGGCCGATGACCAGGTCACCACCGATCAGGCCTAGGGTGGCAGGGACCGCGCCCGCCTCGCGGACGGTGCGCTCCAAAGCTTCGGCGAGCGCCAAGTTCTGCGGGCGCGGCAGGCCGTGGGTGATGACCGTGGACTCTAGGGCGACGACGGCGCGATCTTCGCGGAGCGCCTCCTGAACAGTTGGGTGAATACGCCTCACCCTGAGTATCCTACCGCAATGCTCCGGCGAGTACCTGAGGTGTCCTAGGTCGCTTGGACGCGCCTCCTGGGACTGTCAGTCTAGAGGGTTTAAAAGCGTGCTCAGTCGTAAGGGGTCGCCGCGCCGTATGCCGCTCGGGGATCATCAGGTAGTAGGGTGGGGTGCGGCCGGGTGAGCGTCTCAGCTAAAAGCGCCTTGAGTTCGTCCAACCCTTCGCCGGTCGCCGCCGACACGCCCTGCGCCTCGAAACGCCCACCCAGCTCCCGGAGTGTAACCGAATCGGCCAAGTCGGCCTTGTTGAGAACGATAAGGCGTGGCACCTCGACCTTGAGCTCGTCCAAGATACGGTTCACCGCCTCAACCCGGTCGGGCGCGCCGGGGGTCGCCGCGTCGACGACGTGTAGGAGCAGGTCGGCGTCGTGCAGCTCTTCCAAGGTCGCCCGAAAGGCGTTTAAAAGTTCACTCGGCAGGTCGCGGATAAACCCCACGGTGTCGGTGTAGAGCGCCTTACCGCCCCACTCGCCCAGGCCAGGCAGCCAGCCCTCGCGGGTCGTCGGGCGCAGCGTGGCGAAGAGCTTGTTTTGGCTCAGCACGTCGGCTTTGGCAAGCGCGTTAAAGAGCGTTGACTTTCCGGCGTTCGTGTACCCTACGAGAGCGATGACCGGGGCCTCGGAGCGGACGCGCCCCTTGCGGCTCTGGGAGCGGCGCTGACTGATTTCGGAGACGTCGGCCTCGAGCGCGCCTATGCGGTCGCGGATGCGTCGGCGGTCGACCTCGAGCTTCGTCTCCCCCGGCCCCCTCGAGCCGATCCCGCCTCCCAGACGGCTCATGGCGCGGCCCCGTCCGGAAAGCCGCGTCACCTGGTACTGAAGCTGCGCCAGCTCGACCTGAAGCTGCGCCTCGCGGCCCCGTGCGTTCTGCGCGAAGATGTCTAAGATCAACTGGGTGCGGTCGACGATCTTGAGTTTGGTCTCCACCTCGATGTCCCGCGCCTGCGCGGGGTTGAGTTCGCGGTCGAACACGAGCAGGTCGGCGTCCTCGTGATAGGCCTTGGAGACGAGTTCTTGGAGTTTGCCGCGCCCGATCAGCGTCCTCGGGTCGGGCACGGGTCGGTGCTGCTTGCTCATAACCGCGACCGTCGCCCCGGCGCTGCGGGCAAGTTCACTGAGTTCGGCGAGCCGCGCGTCGCTCTCGAAGCTGCTCTCGCCGGTGTTGAGGCCGATCAGCACCGCGCGCTCTTGCGAGCTGCGCCTGGTCTCGCGGGCGGTCGCGCTCCGTGTGAGTTCCTCTTCAAGCGCCCGGATGCGCTCGGTGATGTTGAGGCGTTCGGCGTCGCGGGCGCTCATCGGACCTTCTAAAATCCAGTCCTCCTCTTCGGCCCCCGGCGGCGCGATCAGCGCTAAATGCACCTCGCCGACCTCGGTGTGGCCGTGGCTGTTCTCGCGTACGTCAACGGCGATCATCGCGTCCAGGCGGTTTAGAAACAGCGTCGAGAGGTCGCTGCTCGACAACCCGCCCGGTTTGAGATGGGTGTGGATCAGCCGCAGGCCGTACAAGCGCGACTCGGCCTCGCCGGAAAGGCTCGGCAGCGGCGTTTCTGAGGCGTCGCCGACGGCAACTGTGACGACGCGCCCGCGCCGGTCGACAAGCGTCGAGACGTTTTTGCGAAGCTCAAGGGCCAGCTCGCCTAGATCGCGGGCGTACTCGAGCGAGACCGGAACGTCGGGGTCTAAGCGGCGGCGGTAAAGGTTCGATAGGCGTTTAATCTGGCTGTTTTTAAGGCTCGAGAGCTTGCCGTGAACTTTATGAATGGGGTCCTCCAAGGGGTGACGTTAAACGGTGCAGCTGTCGGCTACGCGCAAAAAAGCAGGTTATCGCAAGGGTAGACGCGTGCGCGGGGGCACGCAGGTCGGCGCGGTAGCGTTCAGCGCCCCACACTCCGAAACGCACTAGGCGTAGACAATTCTAAACCCCGTCATGACGATGGTTTAGTGTAGCGCATTTTTACCGCGTCGGGTAGCTGGGGACAACGCTTCATGAAATCCCGACTAGGACGTATTCACCTTTAACACCGCCAGTATGCCATGCTTAGGCGCATGACGTTTCAAGAGCAGCGGCTCGCCGAGGGGTTTTTATTCACCGACCTCTACCAGCTCACGATGGCGCAACTTTACTTCCGAACCGGGATGGCCGGGACGCGCGCCCAGTTCGACCATTTTTTCCGCGCCTACCCTAACTATGGTGACCATCAGGCAGGCTTTTGCGTGACCGCCGGATTGGCGTGGCTGCTCGACTGGATGCGTGAAGCCCGCGTCACAGACGACGACCTCGCGGTCTTGCGGAGTCTCACCGGACGCACCGGGGCGCGGCTTTTCGGGGACGACTTTTTAGGGTGGCTAAAGGTTCACGGCACTTTCGAGTCGCTTACCCTCCGGGCCGTTCCTGAGGGGCGCGTCGTCCACCCGGGGGTGCCGCTGACGGTCGTCGAAGGCCCGCTTATCATGGCGCAGGTTTTGGAAACGGCGCTCTTAGCGCAGCTAAACTACCAGACTTTGATCGCCACCAAAGCGGCGCGGGTCAAAGACAGTGCGCGCGGCGGGGTCGTCATCGAGATGGGCGTGCGCCGCGCCCACGACCGGGGGGCGAACGCGGGTACCCGCGCGGCGCTGATCGGCGGGGCGGACTTCACCTCGAACACCGGCATGTCCCACGTGCTCGGTTTTCAGCCCAGAGGTACCCACGCGCACTCCATGGTGCAGGCGTTTGTGGCGCTGGGTTTAGGTGAACTCGAAGCCTTTCGCGCCTACGCCGAGACCTACCCGGACGAGTGCCTGCTCCTGGTCGATACTATCGACACGCTACATAGCGGTGTTCCAAACGCCATCACGGTCTTTGAGGAGTTGCGTCGCAGAGGCCACGAGCCGGTCGGCATCCGGCTCGACTCGGGCGACCTGGCGTACCTGAGCATTCAAGCCGCGAAACAGCTCAACGAGGCGTGCTTCCCGGACACCACGATCACGCTGAGCAGCAACTTGGACGAACTCGTTATCTGGCAGATTCTGACGCAGATCACCCAGGAAGCGCCCACCTACGGCCTCGAGCCGGACGCGCTCATCCGTCGCCTCACCTACGGCGTCGGCACCCGGCTCATCACCTCTGAAGGCGACACGGCTTTGGGCGGCGTCTACAAGCTTGTCGCCATCCAGAAAGAAGGGACGTGGAGACCGGCCATCAAGCTGTCGGACTCGCGTGACAAGGTTCCCAACCCCGGTTCCAAACGGGCGTGGCGGGTTTACGACGCCCGCCATCACGCCACCGCCGACCTGCTGAGCACGCCGGAGGAGACGCCCCGCGCGGGCGAGCGCTTGCGGCTCTACCACCCGTCGGACCCGGCCAGGCACCGCACGCTCCCGGCCCATGAGGTGAGCCGCGTGGAACCCCTGCTCACGACCATTCTCGACGAAGGCCGCCTGGTTTACGACCTGCCCGACATCACCGCCATGCGCGAGCTGCGGGAACGCGACGTAGCGGCGCTGAACACCGGGGTCCGCCGCCTGGTCAACCCGCACATCTATCACGTGTCGCTTTCTAGCGGGCTCTGGACGCTTAAACAAGACCTTATTCATTCGGTGATGAACGGGACGCACAACGGAATCTGAACGACCGGTGCTACACGTATACATAAAGGCGTCGCCTTAGGCGCGCGTATACTCTCACTATGGCTGGGTCTGAAGGTGTAGGTCTAAAGGTCGTGATCGCGTCGGCGGTGCGGACGCCGTTCGCTAGTTTTCAGGGGGCGCTCGCGCCGCTCAAGGCGTCGGAACTCGGCGCGGTCGTCGTCTGTGAGGCGGTCTCGAGGGCCGGGCTCACGGGTTTGGACGTGGAGCACGTCTATCTGGGAAATGTGCTGCCCGCCGGGATGGGACAGGCCCCGGCGCGGCAGGCAGTGCGCTACGCCGGACTGCCCGACCGCGTTCCGGCGGTGACGGTGAGTAAGGTCTGCGGAAGCGGGCTCGAGGCCATTATCCAGGCCTGCCGAACCGTCGCTTTGGGGGACGCTGAGATCGTGGTTGCAGGTGGTATGGAGTCGATGAGCCGCGCGCCCTACCTGCTTCCCGGCGCGCGGAGCGGGCTGCGTTTAGGCAACCAGAAGCTTGTGGACCATCTTGTACACGACGGTCTCTGGGACGCTTACGGTGACAAACATATGGGCAGCTGCGCCGAGCTGTGCGCCACCAAGTACGGTTTTAGCCGCGCGGAGCAAGACGCCTTCGCCGAGGAATCGTACCGCCGCGCGCAGGAGGCGAGTGCGAAGGGCTACTTCGCCCCCGAAACCGTGCCGGTCGTGGTGCCGGGGCGTAAGGGCAGCGTGACGGTAAGTGAGGATGAAGAACCCAAACGGGTCGACTTCGGACGTTTCGCCAGCCTTCGTCCGGCGTTCGAGCAGGGGGGGACCGTCACCGCCGCCAACGCCTCGAGCATCAACGACGGGGCCGCAGCGGTCGTCGTGTGTTCCGAAGGGATCGCCCGCGCCCGTGGGTTGCCGGTGCTAGCCGTAATCGACGGCTACAGTGGCTTTGCGACCGAACCGGAGTGGTTTACCGTCGCGCCGGTCGGGGCTATAGGGCGGCTTTTCGATAAGCTCGGCGCGCAGGCCGCCGACTTCGACCTCTTTGAGATCAACGAGGCCTTCGCGGTGGTGGCGATGGCGGCCACCAAAGAGCTCGGTCTGCCGCCCGAAACGGTCAACGTTCACGGCGGCGCGGTCGCGCTCGGGCATCCGATTGGCGCGTCGGGCGCGCGCATCGTGGTGACGCTTCTGCACGCACTTAAACAGCGGGGTGAGCGGCGGGGAATGGCGTCGATCTGCATCGGCGGGGGAGAGGCGCTCGCACTCGCTGTAAGTGTGCCTTAACGACGCCTGACGGCGGCGACGAAAGTTGCTAAAACGGACGTGTTAAAGAGGTTGGACAGGCAAGCTCAGTTGCTCCTAGTACGCGGCCGCGTTTCGTCCAAGACAACTTCTCTACCCGTTCAACCGCTGGGGGCAGTTATCGGTTGGTTTCACGTTTGTTCTCGCAAAGCGGCGCTGCTATACTTATGCCCAAGCGCGGCACAGACGCGTCCGGTCCGCGGAAAGGGCTCAGCCCACTGACGAAGAACGATTCAACCCCTTCTTTCAGCCTGCTGGAGCGGACCCCAGGCACCCTCGAAAGAAGGTTCGTATGCCGAGTCTGCCCCTCTCGCCCAACTTAGACCACCTTAAACAACAAGCGAAGCACCTCCTCAAGGCGCAGCGTGCTGGAGACCCGGATGCGCTCGAGCGGGTGCGCGTCCAGCGGGTTCGTGGAGTGCAAGGCGACCTTTTCCGGCTCGCCGACGCCCAGTGGGTCATCGCCAAAGAATACGGCTTCCCCAGCTGGGCGAAGCTCAAAGCCTTTGTAGAAGCCACAGTAGCGCCCGCTCACACCCCTGACGACAAAGCCCTCTCCAACCGTCAGCGTTTCGTCCGCGACCTCTCCTCAAACCTCGTCGCTGCTGCCGAGCAGGGCGACTCGGAAGCGCTCGGCGCTCGCTTCGCCGCCATGCCCCTACGTGACATCTTGGCAGTGCGCCAGACGCTCGCTGAGACGGAAGGTTTAGGTACTGTTGTCGCCGGTCTTGTCGGTGGTCTCGAGCACGATGAACCTAGAGTGCGCTTCGACTGCGCTGGGGCGCTCGACCATATGGCTGACGAGAGGGGTGGCGAACCCCTAAGGCGGTTACTTGATGACCCGGTACCGAGGGTTCGCCGGGCAGCGATGCACTCGCTGAGCTGCGACGCCTGCAAGCTCAGCCCGCTGACGTACGGCGACGACCTCGTGCCTAAGCTTATCGACGTGGCGCTCTACGACCCGAGCGTTCGGGTGCGGCGCGCGGCGGTGCCCGTGCTCGAAAGCTACTGCAACGACGCGCGAACACAGCAGGCGCTGCGAACCCTCGCCCAGGTTGAGAGCGACATGACTATCACACGTTCAGTGCAGAGGGTGCTGAGGCGGTTTGATCTTTGAGGCGTGAGTTCTTAACGTGGCCCTAACCATTAGGTGTCTCGCAGCGTGCAGCGATGCGCCTTATACGGTGACGGGGTCGGGTTGAGGTAAAAGCTGGCATTTCAAGCTTGTCGGGGCAGCGAAATTTGAAAAGCGGCTTAGCACCTATCCGTAAAATCAGATGCGCCAACAGCTATGAAACTTGAAGTACTTGGAAATGTTTGCCATCGTTACTCTTGAGCGCAAGTCCTCGCACCAGCTCAAAGACTTCAGCCCTTGTGTAGAACGACGAAAAGCATTGTACGGATAGGTTCTTAGACCGATAGAGCCATTTTTTTGGCGCTAGGGCTTCGCCATCAGTATCACGTGTTTTAGAAACCGATCATGTTTTCAGCCAGCCGCTCGGCTTCTTCAGGTGGCAAGGTCGGATAAACTGCCGGGTTTGTCCGTTACGGCCCTCACCACCTCCTCAAGCTGTAGTCAGCGCCGCGACCTCATGTTAGGTTCGGCTGGGATTGGGGGACGGCATGGTTCCAGTGTGGGTACGGGCAGGGCCATGGGGTTTGGTTGCGGGCGGGGCGCTTCTCGTGGGCGCGGCTATCGGTTACTTTTTCAGGATGCCGCAGCGCCTTATCGCCGTCGTTATGGCGTTTGGCAGCGGCGTGCTCATCTCGGCCTTAGCGTTTGAGCTGATGGACGAGGCGTACCGGCAGGGCGGCCCCGACGCGAGTGCGCTCGGCTTTCTCGGCGGCGCGCTTCTCTACACGGGTGCCAACGTCGTCTTGGCCCAGCAGGGCGCAAAGCACCGCAAGCGTTCGGGTGAGCAGCAGCCGTCGGAAGCGCAAAGTGGCGGCAGCGGCCTCGCTATCGCGCTAGGGGCGCTTTTGGACGGTGTCCCCGAGTCCATCGTGGTCGGTGTGAGCTTGCTCGGCGGGGGCGGTGTAAGTTTCGTCGCGGTCGCCGCCGTGCTTTTGTCGAACATTCCTGAAGGCTTGTCGAGCGCGGCCTACATCTTCGGCGTCTGGGGCAGCATTGCCCTTTTGTCCGGCGTCGCTGCGCTTTTAGGCTACGCCGTTTTCGGCGGTTTTTCGGTGGACGTGGTCGCGGCGGTGACGGCGGTAGCAGCGGGGGCTATTTTGGCGATGCTCGTAGACACGATGATCCCCGAGGCGTTCGAGCAGGTGCGCGATTACGCCGGACTGATCACGGTCGTCGGCTTCTTGGTGGCGTTTATGCTCTCTAAGCTCGCGGCGTGAGGGTGCAGGCTTCAGCAGATTGTATCTTTATAGTCTCCCCCGCGCAGGGAGCCGCACACCTCAAACGTCTTACCTCAGTCACCATCCGCGACTTGCGACGGACTTTACTGCCCCCATCACTCTGCCCTTACAGCACCACTACGCCACGTCGGGCAGGCGGCCCCGCTGCACCGCTTCAGCGACCGTCGGCGGCAGGCCCCACGCCACGATATCGAAGGCGACGGCGGCGAAGTCGTACTCGACCTTGTCCATAGCGACCTCGAGGCCACTTTCGGTAAAGGTGAGGAGTGCGTAGTCGGCTCCCGGTTCGCCGTTAAGCGACAGTCCAACCGAGCCGGGATTGATGACCCAGCCCGAGCTGAGCGCCTGGTAAAAGGGTACGTGTGAACCGCCGAGCGCCAGCACCTGGCAGCGCTGAGCCTCTAAAAGTTGGCTCAGCGTGAGGTCGTTTCCGCTCAGGTCGAGGCGTCTGGATACGTCCAAGGTGCCGTGACAGGCGCGAAAGCGCCCTTGGGGTGTGCTGAGCCGGAGTTGGACGGGCAGGCTACGTAAAAAGGAAACGTGCTGGGGTTCGATGACCGAACGGGTCCACGTCAAGATTTCGTCGGCGACCCCCGCCCTGGGATGGCAGCTGCGGGCGAAGTCGAAGGCGATCTGCTCGTCGGCGGCCCCCAGGGTGCAGAGCACACGCTCTTGTCTCAGGAGGTCCAAGGTTTCGTTGGGCGACGGCCCGTACCCGACCAGGTCGCCCAGACAGACGATACTTTCAGCGCCGCGGCGCTTGAGTTCGCCTAGGGCGGCCTCAAGCGCCAACACGTTGGCGTGAACGTCGCTGATAAGCCCCACAATCATCTTTGCCTCACGTAAAAAGTCTAGCACCGGGAGTCGGCGCGGAACTAGTGAGAATTTCCTAGCTCCTAGTGTGAGGCTGAGTCGGGAAGCGCCGGGTGAGGTGCTAACCCAGGTAGTGCGTCAGTAGCGCCAGCGACGCCTCCACGTCGCGTTTGGCGACCATCTCGGTGACGGTATGCACGTAGCGCGACGGGATCGACAGGGTAAGGCTCGCCACACCGCCCCGCGAACGCTGCATCGCCCCAGCGTCGGTACCGCCCAAGGGCAGCAGCTCGAACTGATGCGGAACGGCGTGGCCTTCGGCGAGCGCGACAAACTCGTCCAAAAGCCACCTCGTACTGATCGCCGATGAGTCCATCACCTTGATCGCCACCCCGCCGCCGAGCTTGGTAACGCGCTGCTCGGTGGGCGTGCCGGGGATGTCGACGGCCAGGGTAGTGTCGAGGGCGATCCCGATTTCGGGCTCGAGCGCGTACGCCGCCGTCTGCGCGCCACGCAAGCCGACCTCTTCCTGTACGCTGAAGACCGCATAAACGTCGTGCGCAGGCTTTTTGACGTTTTTTAAGAGTTCGGCCAGGACGAAGCAGTTCACCCGGTCGTCGAGCGCCTTGCCGGTCACGACCGCGCCCAAATCCTCAAAAGGTTGCCTGAGCGTCACCGGGTCGCCGAGGCGGACGCTGGCCTTAACGGTGTCGGCGTCGAGGCCGGTGTCGACAAAAAACTCAGGCAGTTTCGGCACCGTCTCGCGCTCGTCGGGGGTGGCGATGTGAACGGGTTTAACACCTGGGTTCATCACGCCTACGAGCACGTCACCCGAAGTCGTATGCACCGTCACGGGCCGTGCGAAGAGGTTGCGGGTGTCGAAGCCGCCGAGGTTTTGTACGCGCAAAAAGCCGTTGTCGTCGATGAAACGCACGTAGAAGCCGATCTCGTCCATGTGCGCCGACACCATCACCCGCTTGGCCTTTTTCTTTTTAGACGTTTTGACGGCGATAAGGTTGCCCATGGCGTCGCTTTCCAGGCTGTCGACGGCACCCTCCAACTCGCGTGAGATCAGCTCGCGGACCCTCTCCTCGCGCCCCGGTACGCCGGGCGCTTCGGAAAGCTGTTTGAGCAGGCCATAATCCATTAGAGCTTGCCCTTAAGGTAATTTGCCGAGTTGCGGATGCTGGTCAAAGGGTCCTTAGGCTTGTCGTGTTCGACCACGAACCACTCGGCCCCGGCGGCTCTAGACGCGCTCAGCAGCGCGTTCCAGTCAAGCGTTCCCGAGCCCACATCGGCCCAACCGTCTTCGTCCTCGTTCCCTCCGGCAGGCGCAATATCTTTGACGTGAACACGCTTTACGCGGCCCGTGAACGCCCCCAGCAGCTCGAGCGGGTCCTTGCCGCCGCGAACGACCCAGGCGAGGTCGAGTTCCAAACCTAAATTCCCCGCGCCCGCCAAAAGCCACGCCAGGGCCGTTTTTCCCTCAATCTCCTGCATCTCGAAGTCGTGATTGTGGTAGAGGAGCGTCATCCCGGCGGCGTCACACGCGGCGGCCAGCGTGCCCAGCCGCGTGCCCAGCGTCTGCCAGTCGGCGGCTCTGTCCGACCGCGCGTCCGGTGCGATCCACGGGACGATCACGGTGTCGTTGCCGACGGCCTTGTTAAAGGCGATCACCCCTTCTGGGTCGGCTTCAAACGCGTCCAAAGCGACGTGGCTCGAGGCCACTTTGAGCCCGTGCTTCTCCAGGAGCGCCTTCAATTCGTCCGCCGACACGCCCTGCGTCCCGACGGTCTCGATGCCCTCGTACCCGGCGGCGGCGACCTCGCGCAGGGTGTCGTCCAGGGGTTGGGTCAGTTCGCGGAGGCTATACATCTGAACGGCGAGGTTGTGCACAGGGTTATTCGCGGCGTTACTCATCCAAAATCCCTTCGACTAAACCTAGAGGAAACGGGGCGGGGCGCTCGGCGCGGCTTGAAAGCGTCAAGGTCTGTTCGGCCTCGGCGGCCTCCAAAGTGCTCTGCATCACGTCCAGAACGTGATAGGCCAGCCTGCCGCTGGCTCGGTGTGCTCTGCCTGAGGCGAGCGCGTGCGCCATATCGGCGACGCCTAAGCCGCGGCTGTTCTCGGTATAGCCGTGGGTCAGCGGCAGCGTCGTCCACTCGGGCGCGTTCGCACGCTTTATACGGACCGGCCCGCCGAAGGTGTTGGGGTCGGGGACCGACAGGGTGCCCTCGGTGCCGTAGATCTCGATACGGGGCAGTTCAGACGCCCACACGTCAAAGGTGGTCATGAGGGTTGCGACGGTGCCCGACTCAAACGTCAACAGACCGCTGATGTGCGTCGGCGTGCCCACGGGAATGCGGGTGCCGAAGTTCGGCTGGCTGGTGACGAGCCGCTCCGAAAAGGTGGTGACGGCGGTGCTGGCGACCTTACTGACCGGACCGAGCAGGTTGACGAGGGCGGTGACGTAGTAGACGCCCACGTCGAAGAGCGGCCCGGCACCCGGCTGGTAAAAAAATGTCGGGTCGGGGTGCCACATCTCCATGCCGCGGCTGATCATAAAGGCGGTGGCGGCAATCGGCTCGCCGATCCAGCCGTCGTCGAGCACCTTGCGGGAGGTCTGGAGGCCCGCGCCCAAAAAAGTGTCGGGGGCGCAGCCGACGCGCAGGCCCCTACTCTCGGCAATCTCCAGGATGGGCGTGGCGTCCTCACGGACAGTCCCGAGCGGCTTTTCGCTGTAGACCGACTTGCCCGCCTCCAAAATCTGCCTGTTTACGGCGGCGTGGGCGCTCGGGATGGTCAGGTTGATGACCAGATCGACCTCGGGGTCGGTGATCAGGTCGTCTACGGACAACACCTTGCCGACGCCGTACTCGTCGGCTCTCGCCTGGGCGCGCTCGCGCTCGAGGTCTGCTAGCGCCGCGATTCTAAAAGCTTGAAAAAACTTGGCTGCATTTAGGTACTGGCTGCTGACGTTGCCGCAGCCGATGATGCCGACGTTGATGGGGTGCATGGGTTAGGTGGGACCTCCTGTTTACGGGAGCCTAACAGATTACGGCGGGCCGGGACAAGCTATGTTTTGGGTCTGAGATCAGCTTTGAAACATACCTGGGTAGTGCTGCGTAAGCTGAACCGGCCCAAACGTTTGACTCCGAATGGCGGCGGCTACAGCCTTCGCTTCACGCCAGGCAAAGCTGTACTGCGCTCGGTTTATCACGCCAAACGCTAACGCCGCCTCGAGTTCGTCTTGGTCGATCACCTCAGCTTGTCCGTTCGGCAGGGCTATCACGTCCAGATACAGGTCGTCAAAATAAGGAAAACCGCTGCTGTCGATCCCCCACGACGCTGTAACGTCGATGTACCAGTGGACGGGTTCACCTTCGGCGGTACAGTGCGCCGTGGCGATATGCCGCGCGTCCATTTGGCAGATAAAAAGCCATTGGTAGCCTGCGTCCATAATTTTGACCCGCTGACCATAACAGGTCACGCTCAAGGACTCCTCGACCACGAGCGCTTTCAGGTACACGCGCGTCGTGCCGCCGACCTGTTTGATCTCGACATGTTGCTGTGGGACGCGGGGCCAACGACCGCGGTCTGAGCTTCAACGCTTCATGCCTTCTCTAGAAGATTCGGGTGGCGCAGTTCTTTGAGGACGCCAGGAAGTCCGGCCCCAAACGAAGGGTAGCGGGGTTTCCAACCGAGTTCGGCCTTTGCTTTTGTGTTACTCACGCGAAACGAGGTGGTGAGTGACGCTACTACAGGTGGGCCGATGAGTAGACCCAAAAGCCAGGGCGGAACGGTTCCCACACGCGCTCGCCCCGCTGCACTCGTAAGGGTGTCAACCAGTTCGCACAACCGTAGCGGCGCGTCGTCCACAATGTTGTAGGTGTCGTGGGGTGCGCTGAGGCTCGAGACGAACGCCTGCGCTAAATCGTCGATATGCACCACGCTCCAGTAGTTCTGACCCGAACCGAAGACGCGGAGCTGACCTTTCTCCAGGGTGTCGTAGAACGACGTTTTAAAAAGCCCGCCGGGGCCGTAGACAAAGCCGGCGGTGAGGATGACGAGCTTGAGCCCCTGCGCTTGTAGTCGCCCCAGCTCCGTGACTGTCTTCGCGTGACCTTCACCCATCGGTGAGGGCTGTAGTGGCGTTGTTTCGTCGATCCAGGCGTCTCCGTGGTCGCCGTAGCCGAAGCAGCCGTTCGTGTAGATGAGGGTGAGGCCGTGCTCGAGGCAGACCTGTGCCAGAGCTGTCGTCATCACCTCGTCAGCATGGTTGATCTGCACGACCTTGCGCTTAGTGAGGCGTCCGGAAACGCTGTATTGGGCGGCGTTGATCACCACGTCAGCTTGCGCTGCCGCCGCTCGGTAGCTTTCGGGCTCGAGCATCTCCCCGAGGATAGAACGCATCCCCAATTGCTCGAGTGGAGCGGCTCTGCCCCTATCTCTGACGAGCCCGGTAACCTTGTGTCCTGCACCGAGTAATGCCCGCACCGCCGCGCTGCCGACAAATCCCGTGGCTCCGGTAACGAAAACTCTCATGTCAAACACTTTATAGAGTTAGAGCTATATGAGCAACCGTTTTAAAGTAGAGACGTTTATGGTACAGATTGCAACTTTGTCATGGGCTATTTGACCCGCCGGCAGCACCGTGCTACCCTGACGCCTATGGGGGATGCGAAACGTAAGGGATTCTTTCTCAGCGCCGCGCTCGCGGGCTCCGGGAGCGCCCTCGCGCATGAAAAGTGGTTTTTCAAGGGACAACGTCCGCCCTTAGAGCTGACCTCCGTGTTTGCACCACCCAATCTGTTTTTCGTCCTCTTTGCTCTTTTCGTAACCGGCACCGCCTACCTGTGGTGGCGGCTCCGCGGCTACCGTGGCCTCCTGCCCGGTCCCGACTTTTTCGGCGGTCTGGCGTGGCGTCGGAGTGCGCTTTACGGCCTCGTCCCGGCCATTTTGGGCGTTCACGTGGCGGTGCCGCTCTTGGTCAACGGGGTGCAGGGGACGCTGTTCGCGCCGAGCAGTACGCTACCGGGGGCGTGGACCTATGTTTTAGGGCTTGTGCAGACAGGGGTGGCGCTGTCGTTCTTTTACGGCGGCTTTGCGCGGGCGGCGGCGGTGGTGCTGGCGCTCGTGTGGACCCTCGGTCTCTTTGTGGTGGGGCCGGAGGGGATGCTCGAGAACGTCCTCTATTTGGGCTTCGCCGGGTTTTTCTACCTCGCGGGGCGCGGGCCGATCTCAATCGACCGGCTGATCTTCCCACGGCTCGAGCCCCCGGCGCGGCTTATACGCTACGCCGTTCCGACCATGCGCGTCGGGGTCGGCCTCAGCCTCGTTGCGGTGGCCTTGACCGAAAAACTCGCCAACTTGCCGCTCGCTACCGGGTTTTTGGAGCAACACCCGCTCAACTTCACCGGCGCGCTCGGGCTGCCGTTACCTGACACTTTTTTCATCTTGAGCGCCGGAACGGTCGAGCTGATCGTCGGCCTATTCATCGTGTTCGGCATCTTTCCGCGCGAGATCATCTTGGTCGCGTGGCTGCCCTTTAACCTCACCTTGACGGTCTTTAACTGGAGTGAGCTGATCGGACATCTGCCGTTTTATGGAGCGATGGCGGTTCTTCTCGTCTGGTCATCTGTGCGCGGGGGGCCGCTCGCCGTTGACGGGCCGGATGCGGAGAAGGTGCTCGAGCCGAATGTGCCGCCGGAGGTGGCAGCGAGTAAGGGTCTATAATTGTTGACCAAGTCAAAGTTTGATACTAGTCCTATATCCGATCCTGCTCCTGTACCCAATCAAGCGAATGTTTAAGACGAAGCGTGAACGGAAGGTCCTGGTACAGAAACTCAATAGACATGTCTTCTTCTCGGTGGTGTATGTGGGACGGCTCGGCGAGTTGAAACACAGCATGTTTGACCAAC
>CADCWP010000255.1:1343-2111 GCA_902806425.1 uncultured Truepera sp. | reverse complement strand
CGGAGGGCCTCGTAGTCGGCGTCGGTCTCGGCCAGCAGCTTGGGGCGTTGCTCGTCCGACAGCAGGGCGGCCACCACCGGCACCGACCGGGAGGCGTCCTTCACCCAGATCACCGGGCCGTGGTACTTCTGCGCCACCTTCACCGCGGTGTGCGCCCGGGACGTCGTCGCGCCGCCGATCAGCAGCGGCACGGTGAAGCCGCGGCGCTCCATCTCCTGGGCCACGAACACCATCTCGTCGAGCGAGGGCGTGATCAGGCCCGAGAGCCCGATGATGTCGGCGCCGACCTCGGCGGCGGTGTCCAGGATCTTCTGGGCGGGCACCATCACGCCGAGGTCGATGACCTCGTAGTTGTTGCACTGCAGCACGACGCCCACGATGTTCTTGCCGATGTCGTGGACGTCGCCCTTCACGGTCGCCATCACGACCGTGCCGTTCGGCTTGCGGGCCTCGCCCTTCTCCTGCTCGATAAAAGGTATCAGGTACGCCACCGACTTCTTCATCACGCGCGCGCTCTTGACGACCTGCGGCAGGAACATCTTGCCAGCCCCGAAGAGGTCCCCGACCACGTTCATCCCGTCCATCAAGGGGCCCTCGATCACGTCGAGCGGGCGCTCCGCCCTCTGGCGCGCCTCCTCGGTGTCCTCCTCGGCGAACTCCGCGATCCCCTTGACGAGCGCGTGCTCCAGCCGCTTCTCGACCGGCCACGACCGCCACTCCTGCGCCTCTTCCTCGGCTTCTTCGCCCTGGTCCTTGTATCTCTCCGCG
>CADCWP010000255.1:427-1333 GCA_902806425.1 uncultured Truepera sp. | reverse complement strand
CTTTTTCCCACCGGCTCACCCCGCCACGCCTCGTCCTTGACCTCTTTTTTGCCGCTGCTTTTGACGTTCTCGGCGAAGGCCAGCAGGCGCTCGGTGGCGTCGTCGCGGCGGTTGAGGACGATGTCCTCGACGGCCTCGCGCAGCTCCTCGTCTATGTCGTCGTAGACGGCGAGCTGGCCGGCGTTGACGATGCCCATCGTCAGGCCCGCCTCTATGGCGTGGTAGAGGAAAACGGCGTGGATCGCCTCGCGCACCGGGTTGTTGCCCCGGAACGAGAACGAGACGTTCGAGATGCCGCCCGAGGTCCTGGCGTGGGGGAGGGTCGCGTGGATCTCGCGCACCGCCTCGATAAAGTCCACGCCGTAGTTGTTGTGCTCGTCTATGCCCGTCGCGATGGCGAAGACGTTGGGGTCGAAGATGATGTCCTCTGGCGGGAAGCCGACCTTCTCCGTGAGGAGCCTGTAGGCGCGGGTGCAGATCTCGACCTTCCGCTCCTTCGTGTCCGCCTGGCCCTTCTCATCGAAGGCCATCACGATCACGGCAGCCCCGTACCGTTTGAGGAGCCTCGCCTGCCGGACGAACGTCTCCTCGCCCTCCTTCATGCTGATGGAGTTGACGACGGCCTTGCCCTGCACGCGCTTCAGCCCGGCCTCGATGATGGACCACTTGGAGGAGTCGATCATTACCGGCACCCTGGAGATATCCGGCTCGGCGGCCACGAGGTTCAAGAACTCGACCATCGCCTCCTCGCCGTCGAGCATCCCCTCGTCCATGTTGACGTCGATGACCTGCGCGCCGGCCTCCACCTGCTGGCGGGCCACGGCCAGCGCCGCCGGGTAGTCGCCGGCCTTGATCAGGTTCCGGAAGCGGGCCGAGCCGGTGATGTTGGTGCGCTCGCCTACGTTG
>CADCWP010000255.1:0-414 GCA_902806425.1 uncultured Truepera sp. | reverse complement strand
ATGTGCTCGGGGGTGGTGCCGCAGCAGCCGCCGACGATGTTCAGCCAGCCGTTCGCCGCCCAGTCTCCGATCTCCTCGGCCATGAACTCGGGCGTCTCGTCGTACTCCCCGAACTCGTTGGGCAACCCGGCGTTCGGGTAGGCGCTTATGTGCGTCTCGGAGATCCGGGCGAGCTCCTCGATGTACTGCCTGAGCTCTTTCGAGCCGAGGGCGCAGTTGAGGCCGATGCTGATCGGCTCCGCGTGCCTGACGGAGTTGTAGAACGCCTCCGTCACCTGCCCCGAGAGCGTCCGCCCGCTCGCGTCGGTGATGGTGCCGGAGATCATGACGGGCACGTCGAGTCCCGCCTCGTCCAGGTATTCCTGCACCGCGAAGATGGCGGCCTTCGCGTTGAGCGTGTCGAAGATGGTCTCT
>CADCWP010000254.1 GCA_902806425.1 uncultured Truepera sp. | reverse complement strand
GTCGGGCTTCATGGCGAGTAAAAGGTCCGAGGTGGCTTTCATGCGACAGTTGGTCGCAGTGCCTGCACCACCGTTGAAATCTGGGTCGAGAGGGTCGCAGGCAATATCGCCCGCCGCCGCAACCGTCACGGTGGTGCTGTTGGTGATGTGGAGGCTGGCCGTCGCTGTGTCCGAGGCGTCATCCGGGTCAGTCACGCTCAGCGTGGGCCAGTAGCGCCCCGCGGTCGTGTAGGTATGCGTCTGGCTGGTGGTGGTGCGGCAGTTACTGATGGTGTGGTCAGCTACGCCGTCACCATTTACATCCAGCGTGCAGCTTAGAGGATCACCGTCGGGGTCGGAGACCGACCACGATAGAGAGATCGGCTGACCCTTGACGACTGAACCCGGCTCGGCGGCAAAGCGGTTTATGTTGGGCGGCGTATCCGTCGCGCTGTACTCGATATGCAGCAGGGGCGCGTCCGCCGGGCTGCCTTCGTAAGACCGAGCAACGCGCTGTCCCGTCCCGGTGACGATAAGGGCCAGCGCGTTGCCACTGACCCAGCCGGGTCTACCGACGATCTCCTGAATCACGGGAGCGAGGTCGGGCGTCCGCTGAGCAGAACCGGCAACCCCTGAAGTCCAAGCCGCAGGCGACCAAGCGACCGAAGCTGTCGTTCTGGTTCTCGAGGAGATGTTGTAGCTGGAGCCGCTAAAACTCACCGCGTCATCTGCCGCTTGACCTTGAACGGTGAGAGAGGTCACCTCGGAGGTTGTTTTACTAGCCTTGAACTGAAGGTAAGCGTTTGTAATCGCCACGCCCCTAGGAATCTCCAAGCCGCTAAAGCGCAGCCCGACGGTTTGATCGCTGGTGCTACGAACCAGCTCGAGCGTGGTGCTCGAGCGCGTTACGCCGCCGCTCGCGCTCTCCTCGGCGTCATCCGTACCCGTTGAAATACGGGCCTCTACAGTAGGTACAGGAGGGGTGTCGACCGTGCTGTACTCCACGTGTAAAAGCGGGGCGTTCGCTGAGCCCTCGTCAAAGGCCGAAGCGACCCGCTTTCCCGTTCCCGTCACGATAAGGGCCAGCGCGTTGCCACTGGTCCAGCCGGGCCTATTTACGACCTCTTGAAGAACGGGGGCGAGGTCAGGTGTTCTTTGTGCAGAACCGGCTGTTCCTAACGTCCAGGCCGCAGGCGACCACGCCACCGAAGCTGTCGTCCTAGCTCTCGAGGAGACGTTGTAGGATGTACCACTAAAGCTTAGCGGGTTGTCCGCAGCCTGAGCTTGAATGGCAAGGCTCGTCGCCTCCGAGGTGCTTGCTTTTGCTCTAAACTGGAGGTAGGCGTTTATGATCGTAGCCCCGGATGGAATCGTTAGGCCGGTAAAGCGCAGGCCCACGGTTTGATTGCTGGCGCTACGAATCAACTCGAGCGTGGTGCTCGAACGTGTTACGCCACCGCTCGCACTCTCCTCGGCGTCGTCGGTGCTTGCCAAGACCTGAACCTCGAGGACCTGGTTGTTTGTAATTTGCCCTACAAGGGGCGGTTCTCGAATCCCGCTACTACACCCGACCAGCAGCAAGCTGCCTACTGATAAAGCGGCCAGCAACCTTTTTCTGTACATCTGTGCCCGTCCTTTTCTCCCGGATTAGGTCGCAACTACGAACCCTTCTCGACACCTCACCAGACAGTTAGTGGCATATGCTCGTCCCCTTATCGCTGGCGGTTTGGCCCACTTCGGGCACAAACGCCCAGTCGTAACTTTCCGGATGTAGGTTCAGCTTGAGAACACCGTAGATGTTAGCGATCCTGGCCTCGCTGCGGGGTTGAATCGTCCCGAAGCTGTACAATTCTTTGCCGCCCGTGCCTACTACAAACTGACGGACGCCTTGCTCGGCGTCGAGCACGCCGTCCGGCGTCTGCGGGGCAAAGCGCTCATATGTGTGGTCGTTGCCCGAAAGCACCAGCTCTACCTCGGCGTCGTGCAGGGTGCGCCAAAGGTCGGTGACTTGCGTTATGCTCCCGTGCTTTCCGGAGCTGAAACGCGGTTCATGCACCACCGCGAGCGTACACATAGTAGGGTTGGCGGCGAGGTCGGCCCGGAGCCACCGCTCCTGAGGGGAACCACTACCGCAGCCCCCGACGCGGGAACAGCTGGTATTTAAC
>CADCWP010000253.1 GCA_902806425.1 uncultured Truepera sp. | reverse complement strand
TCGTCACATGTATCATTCACTACAATGTGTGGTTCCTCACATGTATGCTTCGTCACAGTCGGACCACACATGCTGTGCAGGCGTCCACACCCTCACGGACCATAAAGGCCGACATCAGCCCGGGAGCCAGCCAGAGCCGTAAAGCGCATCGTGGCGCGTCCGCGCGCCGTCGACCACCGTGTTGTGCACACACTTCGGTTACGATAGAACCATAGAACCATATGGACCATAGGCCCGACCTCGGTGCCGTAGCGCACCTCGTCGGCGACCCCTCCCGCCTGAAGATGCTCGCCGCCCTCCTGGCCAAGGGCAAGTTGACCGCGGGCGAGCTGGCGGCCGCCGCGGGCGTCACCCCGCAAACAGCCAGTGCACACCTCACTAAGTTGCTGCGGGGCGAGCTCATAGAACACACCCATGGTGCCTACTACACCAGGCAACGGCTTTTCCGCCTAACGGGCGACGACGTGGCCCGAGCGGTAGAGGCACTCTCGGCACTCGCAACCGCTGAGCCGCGATCTTCCCTGAAAACAAACGAGCCCCGTGCGAAACTCTGCTACAGTCACCTCGGCGGAACGTTAGGGAGCGCGTTGTTAACGGCCCTGCTCGAGCAGACGCTGCTCGAGCCCATTCGCGCCCGTTTCAATGCGGTCTACGAATACCGACTCACGGCCGAAGGTGCAGAGGTGTTGGGCAGGTTCGGCGTCGACGTGACCGGGTTGCAAAAGCAGCGCCGACGCTTCGCTAGGCGCTGCATGAACGCCCACGAAGCGGACGGCCACCTCTCAGGCTCGCTGGCCGACGCGCTCCTGAAGGGGCTGCTCGCGCGAGGGTGGATCAAGCCTGATGACAGCAAAGACCGCGCTCTAGTGCTGACGGAGGTGGGCGAGGACGGCCTCGCAAGCCGTTTCGCCGTGCGCCTTGTAGACAGCTAAGCCGCAAAGGGCAGCTTGGCTTCACGCGTTACAAAGTAGATCTACAGGCCCTCGTTGCCCTCACACGGCAACAGAGAAAGGGTGATGGTCGCTCTTATCACCTGGTCTCCCCTATTCGGGACCGTCGACGAGGCTGGCCGGTTCGCCCCACCGGCAGTACTTAAGATTGGGTGGCTCAGGTTCGGCACGCCCTCGTTAAGCTGCCCCAAGGCTGGTGCCATAGTTGGCCTGCACATAACCCGCTTTATGTCACCTTTAGCCTAGAGAAAGAGCATCATCAACACGTTAGGCTGGCGAAGTGAACCCGGCCGACGCCCGAACTCTCGCCCATGTCCTGCTCGACGAGCACGCGCTCTACGACTGAACGTTCGCCTTCAACCGCCGCAAGCGCATATTTGGACTGTGCGACTTCCAAAAGCGCACCATCTACCTCTCAGCCGTGTTGACCGAGCTTAACGGCGAAGCCGAGGTGCGTGACACCCTGCTTCACGAGATCGCTCACGCCCTAACCGGTTCGCGAGCAGGCCACGGACCGGCGTGGCAAAAGGTTGCCTTGGCTATAGGTGCTAAGCCCAGACGCTGCTACAGCGACGAGGAGGTCAGACAGCCACAGAGCCGGTACGTGCTCGTCTGCCCCTCGTGTAAGGAGGCGACGCCGCGCTACCGAAGACGCACAAAGGTCTATGCCTGCCGCGGCTGCTGTGACCGTCTCAACAGGGGACGCTTCTCCGAGCGCTACCTTTTGCAGCTACGCCAGTATGAGCGTCAGGAGCGGTGATCAGCACTCTCCTGCCGAACTAGCCATACCGGCGGTCAGCTCTCCTTCGACGCGTCGTTTTTTAGACAGGCATCGTGGCAACTCTCACCAATGACACCTCCCTCAGTTCACTCCACAGGGCACAGGCCTTAAGCCGCGACACGAACAGGGCTCCGGGCTTCCGAGCGAAGCCTTCCCTGTGGTCTGCCATGGCCCTAAGAGCCATCTGGTACACGGCCAGCATGTGGTCTCTCCCCTGCTGGTGCAGCCGTAGGAGCTGCCACACCAAGTAGCGGTAGAAGTTGAGCGAGCCCTCGTCGTTGAGGTGTTGGGAGAGGGCTCGAGCCGCCTTATCCACCACCTCCCGTCTTCCTTGCTTAGGGATAAAGGGCACGTCGAGCAGGATCTCCAAAGACAAGCGTTCGTCGGACGCGACAGTCAAGGTAACGGGGTTTTGGGCGTGTACCGGGGGTAACGCCCAAGCCAGTAAAGACTC
>CADCWP010000252.1:1913-2217 GCA_902806425.1 uncultured Truepera sp. | reverse complement strand
ACCAGACCATGGCTCGAGCCAGCATTTAAAGTGTTAGATGTCGACGACGAGATTGAACCGTTGGCTAGCGTGCTCACATCTATATGAACACTTATAAGCTCGACTCGCTTAAGGCGCTGTTTTGTGAAGTGCGGGCGCGTTACGTTGAACGCAAAAAATGGTTGCAAGAAACACTGTGGTTGCCCTAAAGTGCGCCCAACAGGTAAGGACGTTTAAAAACGTCAGAGGAGGTCATGATGAGTTTTATCTCGCGCGGTTTCAGAGGACGCGGGCGGCAAGAGGATAGTTCGGGGCGTTTGCCGCC
>CADCWP010000252.1:0-1903 GCA_902806425.1 uncultured Truepera sp. | reverse complement strand
CCTTACGGAAGGCTTCCCCGTCCTTTCAGCCGGACCCACACCCCGCACACCTTTAAGTACGTGGACTTTCGCCGTCGACGGGGAGGTCGACGAGGCGAAAACCTGGAGTTGGGAGGAGTTTCAAGCGCTCCCGCGGGAGAACATCACGGTCGACATCCACTGCGTCACCAAGTGGTCGAAGTTCGACACCGTCTGGCAGGGAGTGTCGGTGGACACGCTATTGGAGGGCGTCGAAACGAGCGCCGATTACCTTACCGCTTACTGCGACGGCGGCTACACCACCAACCTGCCGCTCGAGGACGTGACGGACGGGAAAGCATGGGTGGTCTACAGCTACGACGGCCAGCCGCTCGCACCGGAGCACGGTGGTCCCGCGCGACTCCTGGTGCCACACCTCTATTTCTGGAAGAGCGCGAAGTGGGTGCGCGGACTCGAGTTCACTAAAGACGATGTTTCCGGCTTTTGGGAGTCGCTGGGCTACCACGACTACGGCGATCCGTGGCGCGAACAGCGTTATCAGGGTGACTAGCGACGCGCGTTGGGCCAAGATTGAGAAGGAGTGGGGCGACTCGTGGAACCAACCCTAGTGGCCGCGCCCCGCAGGCGGCTTGCTTGGCAGCTTGCTAAGGTGGTGCAAGTCGTTCCTGAAACCTCCCGCACGAAAAGCCTGGTGCTTGAAGTCCCTGACTGGCCCGGACATCTACCGGGGCAACACATCGACGTGCGCCTTACAGATGAGGACGGCTACCAGGCGCAGCGGGGCTACTCGATCAGCTCGCCGCCGGAGGACAAACATGTTGCCCTCACAGTGGAGCGGCTCGACGACGGTGAGGTCTCTCCCTACCTAACGGACGAGCTGGGCATTGGGGATGAGCTCGAGCTGCGCGGACCCATTGGGAGTTACTTCACCTGGCAGGTTTCACAGGGCGGCCCTCTGCTCCTTGTCGCCGGGGGCTCGGGCGTGGTGCCGCTCATGGCGATGATCCGCCACCGGGCGGCGACAGGGGCAGTGGTCCCCTCGCGCCTCCTCTACTCCTCGCGCACCTTCGAGGACATCATTTACCGTGACGAACTTGACCGACTCGCGCAGGACCCGGTGCTCGAGGTCTTCCACACCCTGACCCGCGCGCAGCCAGAAAGCTGGACGGGCTACCGTCGTCGCATCAACCGCGCACTACTCGAGGAGGTAGCATGGTCTCCTCAGCAACGACCTCACATCTTTATTTGCGGCCCGACGCGCCTTGTCGAGGACGTCGCCACGACGCTCACAGAGCTCGGACACGACCCGGCGCGGGTCAAGACCGAGCGTTTCGGACCCACGGGAGGCTAGGATGCAAGACAGCGATCTTCGGCTCGACGGTAACGCGGCGGCAGGGTGGCTTCACGAGATCTTTGGGCGCGAGATGACGGCGGTATCGAGCACATGCGCGCACTGTAGCAACGCCGCGCCCCTTGGCGCTCTGCTGGTGTACGCAAGTGACATCGGCGTCGTTATGCGCTGCCCGACCTGTAACGCTGCCCTTTTGCGGATTACGCATATTCGAGGGCGGTACTGTCTCGACGTCAACCTGGCCGAACCGTTGACGGGCTAAGCCTTTACTGGTTTCACCCAGAAAAGCTGTTTGGATATGCGGGGTCCACTCCTACCTCAGGTGAATCCCGAAAAAGGAGAAGCTTATGGACACACCCTTGCCAACTCCCGTCGACATGGTGGAGGAGGCAAAGTACGTCATTAGAGAGATCGAACAGCACCTCTTCCCAGCCTACAGGCAGGAAGCTAGCGAATCTGCGTGCGTCGATCTGGCGGCGAGCATGAGGGAACACAAGAAGGTGCTCGAGCAAGAAGGTATGACGCCCGTTAGCGCAGCCGAAGCACTAACCGCCGTGTCACACCTCTACTTCA
>CADCWP010000251.1 GCA_902806425.1 uncultured Truepera sp. | reverse complement strand
GGCGGCGGTGCAGGGCGTTCAGGTCGCGCGCCGCGTCGCCGTCCAACTCGTCCAGTGAAGCGACAGCCTCTCTCTCCCAACGCGTGAACGTGCGCCGCGCCTCCTCGACCGATTCGTGGTGGACGTTCGGCAGGTGCTCGAACATCCCCAGCGCCTCGACCGTCCGCCGCGCCGCCAGCCGCCGCGCGGTCGCCTCGGCGTAGGCCAACTCGGACGGGTCTTCCCCCACGGGCTCGGGCAGCCAGCCAGTCAGCCGCGCCCAATAGCGGTCGAAGCGGGGTCGTTCCCGCTGGTACAGGGTCGTAAGCGAGGCGCGCCCCAGGCTCGCGTCCTCGATCTTGTCGTCGGTCTCGTGCAGCAAGATGCGGGTCGTGGGGGGCGGGAGGAGGCCCGCGTCGCTGAGGCGCTGATAGGTCTCGCGCTCCACGAAGAGGCCCTGCCGGATCACCACCTCCAGCTCCTCTTTCTCCGACAGGTCGAGCGTCTCCAGTTCCGTGTGCGCGGCGTGCTCGGCTTTGCTCAGGGCGGCAGAGACCGCCGGGTCTTCGAGTCTCAACTCCTCAAGCCGTCGCCGGGCCGCCCGGACGCCCGAGAGCCGCGCTCCACCGGCGAGAAATTGGTCGGCTCGACTCGACTCGTCGAGCCCCAGGCGGTGCACGAGTGCCCGGATCGTGGTCGCGTTCAGGAGCAGCGTGGCGAGTACCACGCCGCCCGTCATGGCGACGAACAGCTCGCGCTGGCCCAGCTCCTCGGGGAGCGCGAGCGCCAGCGCCAGTGCGACGCCACCCCTTAGCCCGCCCCAGATGAGCACCGCCTCGTTACGAAAGCCGAACGGAGGCAGCCCCGAGAGGCGCTCGAGCACCGACATCAGCGGGATCACTGCGGCGGCGCGCGCGAGCAGGACGGCGACGATGGCGAGCACGATGGCACCGAGGTGGACGCGGATCAGTTCCGGGTCGATAGAGAGGCCGATCAAGAGAAACAGGAGTCCGTTGGCGGTGTAGCCGAGCGCCTCCCACAGCTCGTGCCAGACCTCGCGGACGGGCTCGGACGCGCGACTCGGCGCGAAGGCGTTCAGCACCAGCCCTGACGCGACCGTCGCCATGACCCCTGAGAACCCGAAAACCTCGTCCGCCAGAACAAAGCCGCCGTAGGCTACCGCGACGGTGAGGGCGGCAGCCGACAAACGCTCAAGCCACGGCAGCGCGAAGGCGGCGACCAAGCCGACCCCCACGCCGATAAGCGCGCCCCCAACGAAGACGCTGAAGAACTCGAGCACACCGCCGAGGATGCTCACCTCGCCGCCGAGGGTGGCACCCAGCAAGATGGTGAAGAGCACGATGGCGACCCCGTCGTTCAGCAAGCTTTCGCCCTCGACGATGGTCAGCAGGCGGCTTGGCACGCCCAGCTCCCGGAAGATGGCGACGACGGCGACAGGGTCGGTTGCCGAAATCAGCGCCCCGAAGAGCAGCGTGACCATGAGCGGCGTTCCCAAGACCCAGTAGAGGGCGAGACCGACGAAAAGCGTCGAGACGAGAACAGCGGGGATCGCCAGCACCAGAATCGGCACGAGGTTGCGAAAAAACGCGCGTGTCGATAAGCCGTAGGCGGCTTCAAAGACCAGCACGGGGAGAAACAAAAAGACCACGACCTCCTCGAACACCTCTCCCTCGAGCGGGCTGGCGAACCCGAACAGGCCCCCTACCCAAGAGGCGACAAAGCCCACGACGACCAGCACGACGGTCATCGGCAGCCGCACCCGCTCCGCAAAGGTGCCGAGAATCACCGCGAAGGCGAGAAGCCCCGAAACGACCAGGAGCCACTGCGGTAGGCCCATACCTGTCCCTCCTAACTTTTCCTCATCGCACACTCGCTTGCAGCCGAGTGCTCGCAGAGGTATCTAGGTGACTACTAGGACTCTTATCCAGAACCTCTGTTCGGACTGATACAGGCTGAAGAGTTTCAGCTTACTCTATTCTAGCTACCGAGCTGAAGCGGACGGGGCTGTGCGCTCCTACTTCACCTGACGTCTCAAAGACAGAACATGACGTCGGGCATCTGTCAAGGACAGCTTAGTCCCTAGAGGTAAAACTAGGTTGCGGCAGAAAGAAGGAGGAAATGTTTCCCCTTGTCGTTGGTGTCACCAGCCAAATGGATGGTGGGTATTCCGAACCCAAAGGGTGCAGGTTTTGTCCTAATTTATAGAACTGCGACAGTTCAAGGTCTACAAA
>CADCWP010000250.1 GCA_902806425.1 uncultured Truepera sp. | reverse complement strand
GTTTTGCCGCAACCTCACCACGGTCGCGCAGGGGTGCCGAGACAACGTTAGTATCAAGAGTATAGCACTCAAGCGGTGTCGTCGGAATCTATATCAAGCGTCCGTCCGCCGAAGAGGGGTCGCCGCCGAGTCGCCTCTTCAAAGGCTGCACTGTTATCCGGGTCGTTAATCACACCGACAACTGCACGCAGTGCGGCCAACCGCTGTGCTGTCTTTTAAGCTTTATCCGCTCCCTTCTTTCGTGGTTAAACCGCTGCACTAACTCGCTGCGCTTTTTATCCTCCTGTTTAAGCCGTTTCTCGAAATACTCGAGCTGCCCCTCATCCATCTGTTCAAGCCGCTTAATAAGACGTTCTCTAACGGCCATAAACACCTCCTCTACGCCACCGGCTGCCGGTACAGGGCGGCGTAGCGCCCGGTGACATGGTGCTCCAACTGCCGCTCGATGTCGCCCAAAAGGCTGCTCGCCCCAAACCTGAAAAGCTCAGGCTCCAACCACGCCCGCCCCAACTCCTCTTTCATAAGCGACAGCCACAGAAGCGCGTCTTTAGCCGTCTTGATGCCGCCCGCGGGTTTAAAGCCGACGTAGAATCCGGTCCGCTCGAAGTACTCGCGCACGGCCCGGACCATCACCAGGCTGACCGTGGGGGTGGCGTTCTCGAGTTCCTTACCCGTCGAGGTTTTGACAAAATCGGCCCCCGCCATCATTGCAACCAGGGAGGCCTTATAGACGTTTCTCAAGGTGCCGAGTTCGCCGGTCGCCAAGATGGCCTTGAGGTGCGCCTCACCGCAAGCCTCGCGGAAAAGGCGCACTTCGTCGTACAGAGCTCCCCAGTTTCCGGTCAAGACGTGCTCGCGGGTGATGACGATGTCGATCTCGGCGGCTCCCTCGGCGACGGCGTAGCGGATTTCTTCCAGGCGACTCGGCAGTGGCGTCAGACCCGCCGGAAAGCCCGTCGCAACCGACGCGACCGGAACGCCTGAGCCGTGGAGCGCCCGAACCGCGTGCGGCACCATCGTCGGGTAGACGCAGACCGCGCCCACAGACAGCCCCGCGTCCGCCATGCCCAAAGCTTCCAAGATGTCCCGCCGCACCGGATTTACAGCCTTCGCGCAGAGACGCTCCACCCGGCCTTTGGTGTCATCCCCGGCGAGCGTCGTCAGGTCGATGCAGGTGATCGCCTTTAAAAGCCACGCCGCCTGATACGCTTTTTTGACCGTGCGCCGCCCCGAGAGTGTCCCGGCGCGCCGCTCAACCGCGCTCCGGTTGACCTCCACGCCGCGCAGCCAGCCCAGCTCGAGCGCCGTCCCAGGATTGCGCGGCCCCTGGGCCGGGTCATGTGCCCTAGCCCCCGTGACCGCTGGTTCTTGAATCGCCATAGCGTCTCCCTTTAGCCTACAGTGTAGCGCAGGGTGGTAAGGCTAACGTAGGGGGATGCCCGTCCACCTCGTCCGCACGACTCTCGGCGTCTGTGAGGTGACGCTAGGGCGCGGCGGCTTGGACCTAGGTGAACGCGGCGGGTTTAGCGCGCGTTGGGCAGACCCCACCCCCGAGACCGAACCCCTAGACCTCGAGACCTACCGCCAGGTCGTCAAAGCGTACTTGGCCGAGCTTTATAGGGAGCGGCACGGGCACGAGGCGGGCAGCGTCACGCTCAACTTGGCCAGTCACCAGCTTATTGACGACCTCAGCGGCTGGACAAAGCTCAACTCGCGCCCCGACAGCTAGAACCTTTACCTTCCCCAAACCCTTAGCTGTCCCGTTCATACCAGCGGCTTTTCAGGTAGTACTCCTCGTACAGAAGGGTTAGAAAGGCAACCGTCGGCACGGCGATGATGGCACCGAAAAAGCCGAGCAGGCTTGCGCCGATCAGGATGGCCGTAAGCACCGTGACCGGGTGCAACTTGATGGTCAGGGAGAAGATAAAGGGACTGATGATGTAGCCGTCAAGAAAGTTGACCCCAAGAAAAACAGCCGCGGTGGCGACGAGCTGTGACCACCCCAGCGTCAGGCTCAGGAGGGCCGCAGGGATAAACGCGATGACGGGTCCTAAAAACGGCACGATGTTAAACACGCCCGCGAGGAAACCGATACCCAGGGCAAAGGGAACCCTTAGGAGGGTCATACCCAACCAGACCGCCAGCGCGACAACGACGGACACGAGAATTTGGCCGCGGATATAGCCGCCTACGCTGAGGTCGAGCTTGCGCAGGAGTTCCACGGCCCCGGACTGGTAGCGCTTT
>CADCWP010000249.1 GCA_902806425.1 uncultured Truepera sp. | reverse complement strand
CTCCGGCACGTCATCATAGGTTCTGCGGATAGCCTCGGCGTACCCGTGACCGAGTGCCTGCCGCATCGGACCCGCCCCAAGAAAGGGCGGATTTCCCACCACAAAGTCCGCCTTGGGCCAGGTCGCCTTGCGCGGGTTGACGTAGCGCACCTCCTCCACCCGTGCCGACTCGTCCGGTACCTTCCGGCCAGTAACCGGGTGCAGCTTGGTCGTCCGGCCGTCCCAGCGGGTTACCGGCTGGCCCTGCGCGTCGACGACCGTCTCTACCCCGTCGTAGGTCAACAGCGCATCTCGACGCTCGATGTTGCGGAAGTCGCGGATCACCGGTTCCTGGGGCAGCACGTTCCCCTTCGTGCGGAAGTGCCACTGCAAGTAGCCGATCCAGAGCACGAGCTCGGCGATCTTCGCGGCCCGTGGGTTGATCTCGATGCCGAGAAGCTGCTCTGGGGTGACAGTGATGCCCTCCAGCTCCAGGCGTTCCCTCTCGTCCTTCGAAAGGCTGACGATCACCTCGAGGACCTCGCCCTCCAGGCGTTTGAGGTGCTCGAGGGTGACGTACAAAAAGTTTCCGGTCCCGCAGGCGGGGTCCAAAACTCGGGTAGTGCAAAGCTTCTTGTGGAATGTCTCTAGCTCTAACAGAGCGGCGTTACGGTTGCCCTTCGAAAGCAGGTTGGCGGCCGCGGCGTTGGCGGCCTCCCAGTCTTCGCGGAGCGGCTCGATGACGGTCGGCAGGATGAGGCGCTCGACGTAGGCGCGCGGCGTGTAGTGGGCGCCGAGCCTGTGCCGTTCGGCCGGGTCGAGGGCGCGCTCGAGCAGCGTCCCGAAGATGGCCGGCTCCACCTCGCGCCAGTCCGCCCTCGCGGCCTCGATCAGGAGCTCCAGCTGCCGTTCGTCTATGGGCGGCACGTAACTGTCGGTAAAGAGCCCCCCGTTAAACTCCAGCAGCATCCGGCGGAGGTCGGTCGAGTAGCCCCCGGTGTTCATCACCTGCCAGAGCGCCGTGAGGTGGTGCGGCAGGTGCACAGTGTTCCCGCGCAGGTCCTCGAGCAGGTTTCTGAAGGCACCTTTGGGCAGCAGGCCGATGTCCTCGGCGAACATCGTGAAAATGGCGCGCAGCAAAAATCCAGCGACACGCCCCGGCTCCTCCCCAGACAGCTCGAGCGACCGGGCCAGGGTCGCTAGATCTTTCGCGAGGTCCCGGGTGACGCGGGCGCTGTGCTTCGTCGGGTCCAGCGAGAGGGGGTCCGTCCAGACTTTACGCAGCACCTCGCGCGCCCCCTCGTCGATCAGGTCCTGGACCAAGATCCTGCGCCTGGCCGTGGTCGGGTAAGGCACGTAGGTGCCCCCGGTGCGGCTGAACTCGCTGTAGAGCTCGAGCGAGTAGCCGACGTCGACGACCACGATGAAGGGCGGCCGTCCCTCGTCCCGAGGTAGCGCCCTAACGTAGCGCTCAGCCTGGGCGCGCGCTTTCATCATGGCCTCGTCCCACGCGCGTGTGTCCCGTCTCACACCCTTCCGGTGTGCAGGGGCGGGCGCGGTGCCGAAAAGTGGCGTCTCGAGGGTGGGACTGCTGCCCTGCTTCGCCTCGAGGACGAAATGGCTACGCTTGTAGAGATCAATGCGCCCCGAGCTGGTGTGGCCGTCGGCATGGTGGAAGGTCACGCCCCGCTCGAACACGTAAGTGTTGTCCTGGTCGTTTTCGCGCTTGGGCTGGGGGCGCTCCACTTCCAGTACGTCGCAGAGCTCGGAGAGGAACAGCTGGTAGTTGGCCCTTTCCGACGAACTGCTTTGTTGCCAGCGCTCGATGAAGCGGTCTATATAAGGTTGTGCTGCCACATAGGGAGGTTAGAGATTTGCGGTTGCGGTGAGTTGTCGGCCTACTTGCGGAGCTAGGCGCGCGGTTTGGGTAAAGTAGCCACGGCACGTGCAGCCCGGGCTAAGGCAACGGCTCGGGTTTTTGCCGTGGTACGAAAAGTGGAGTCGTCAGGGCTCACCGGTCCCAGCTTGACGTTTCAAGCGTAGGGAAACTGTAACGCCGTGAGCGAGCTCGTTGATCTGGAGCCACCCGGCCTCCATAGTGATAACAGTTGCGAAAGCGTCGGCTCGGGCTTCACTCATCGCGCATGAGAACTTTGAAAAGTACGGATTGAGCAGCACTCGACACGGATGAGTTAAATCACAAGTTAAACATCACACTTTTGAAGACATTACACATGTTCAACTGCTAGAAAATGGCTTCCTATGAGATAACA
>CADCWP010000248.1 GCA_902806425.1 uncultured Truepera sp. | reverse complement strand
ACCTTCTGATGGGCCTCGACGCGGCGGGGGTCTGCGCGAGCGCGGGGTCGGCGTGCGCGGCGGGGACGCTCGAGCCCTCTCATGTGCTGTTGGCGATGGGCCTGGGCCACCGTGAGGCGAAGGCGAGCGTCAGGTTGTCGCTCGGGCGCGGCGTTACCGATGAGATGGTCGAACAAACTGCGAAAGCCTTTGCTAAGGTTGTGGAGCGGTGCCGCACCTACGCCGTTTGACAGCAAGGGGTATTTGGTTATAAACCGGGGTTGTTTGGGCTACAGTGGTTTTCACGCGGCAGCTGATGCTATACAGTACTAGTGTAGTGCCTAGGGTTCCGTACCCACCCTTATCAGCCTAGATTACCTCACGCCTAAATCTCAGTATAAGCTTTATTTAGAAGTTGTCTAAAAAATCTTGACTAGAATTTGAGCGAGCGGAGCGAAGATTAACGCGCTCAGTCCAAAAAACCATTTTCGAGATGAGTTTTAGTCGCCTCCAACTTATAATCAGCTCGGCGGTAGCATCCGTGCTAGACTGTAACTATAAGACCGTAAAAACGGTTTATCTCACAGCCAGACGGGCTGCCTCTTCTCAAAACTCGTTTCGACAATGGCGGGTGCGTAGGACAGCAAGTATCCGGTTACAACCCTTGTAACGTAGTACGCCGTAGTCAACCTAGCCGTCATCATTTTACGTTTTAAGCAATATTAATAACGATCAAGGGCACTTGCGAACGCCGATTGAGATACGGTCGACGTTACGAGTCGTGACCAGGGGCTTTAAGGGGATTTTTTGACGAAATTAGCAGCTGTACATCAGGACGCAGACTCTGACGGTGTCGCTGGCGGCGATGACGCCGAGGCGCTCTTCTGGGTTGAAAGCTTCGACGAGCGGGCGGCCGCTACCGAGGAGATGGAAGCTCGCGCTGAGACGTGGGGTGACGCGAGCGTCTCTACCGACCCCGTGCGCCAGTATCTTCAGGAGATCGGCCGGGTGCCGCTGCTTAAACTCGAAGAAGAAATCTCGCTCGCGCGCCTTATCGAAGAGGGTGTAGACGCTGCCCAGAGTCTGCAACAGGAGGGTTTATCGGAGCGGGCGAGACGCGCACTTACGCGCACCGCCGAGGAAGGGGAGGGCGCACGTCAGCGGCTTATCGAAGCCAACCTCCGTCTGGTCGTTTCCATAGCCAAGAAGTACACCTTCCGGGGCATGAGCTTTCTCGACCTTATCCAAGAGGGCAATCAGGGGCTTATCCGGGCCGTGGAAAAGTTTGAGTACCGCCGTGGCTTCAAGTTCAGCACCTACGCGACGTGGTGGATTCGTCAGGCTGTAAACCGGGCCATCGCCGACCAGGGCCGCACGATCCGGCTTCCCGTTCATATGGTCGAGATGGTCAACAAGTTAAACCGCACGACCAAGGAACTCCGGCAAGAGCTGCTGCATGACCCCAGCACCGAAGAGGTCGCGGACGCTCTGGGGCCGAGTTGGAACGCGGGCAAAGTCGAGGAAATCCGTGAGTTCACGCGCGTTCCGATTCAGCTCGAGAGCCCGGTAGGCGACGAAAACGATTCGGTGTACGGCGATTTTATCGCCGATGACGCGACCTCCCCTTTTGATCTGGCGGGCGACGTCCTCTTAGGTGAGGCGCTCGAGCGCGCGCTCGCTAAGCTGACCGAACGCGAGGCTATGGTCTTAAAGATGCGTAAAGGTTTCGTGGGCGGGCGAGAACAGACGCTCGAAGAGGTCGGCGCGCACTTCGGCGTCACCCGCGAACGCATCCGTCAGATCGAGAACAAAGCCCTGAGAAAACTCAAGTATCACGAATCACGTAACCGGTCGCTGCGCGACTTTCTCGAGTAGAGACCGGTTTGGGGGAATGATGGACAAAGAAGCTCTCGCGCTGAGCCAAACGGTGGCCGCAAAGGTGCGCCCGCACTATCAGAAATGGCTTCAAAAAAAGGTCGAGGCGGCGCAAGCCTACGCGCGCGCCTACGATGAGGTCGTCGAGCTTGTGGCAAAGGCACAAAATATGGGTACTGACAAGGTGAAATTCGCTTCGAGGGACGTGCTGCAAGAAGCGATGAACTTGGTAACACAGTAAGAATGGCAGGGTAAGGATGACAAGGGGAGAATAACAGGGTGACCCCGAACGCCGCAGCAACCTCTCAGCTACCTTTTACAAAAGTTTCAAAAAATCCCTGAAAGCGAACAACCGAGTTCACGTTCAGGGGTAAGGTGTATCTTACTCTCTTTTTAAGCAGGGGTGCTTGAAAGCGTAGCTCAGCCACCCGACTTTTTGCTGGGCGCTTTTTTCAGGCCCTCCGACATCACCTGTTTGGGCGCGTCCGGCCAGACATCTTGGGCGCTCAGCCCGGACTCCCTAAGTGCAGGCCAGTAGTCCGCGGGCTTGGACTGCCACAAGCGTTGAAGGTGGGTGACGAGCTTTTCTCTGGACTCGGTTCCCGCTGACGGCGTGACGACATCAACCTCTGTCATGGCGCTCTCCTTTTACCAGGGCTGTAGGTGCTGGCTGGTTAGCTCAGTATAGCTTTGTCGGGCGCACGCCCAAGTCTTCTGCAAGGGCAGCAGACTCACACGGGTAGCGCCACTGTAACAGCGTGCGTGAGCCCTGGACGTTGCTACTCTCAGTCCGAGGACCTCTTGAACGAGCACTGACGCGTGTCTGCGCCTACTTGCCACGCAACTTCCCCGGCTTCGCTGGACGCTTTTAAAGCGCATCACCCTTTTGTCCGGGTCGTGGGCGCTAAGCTCGAGCTGATGAGACCTACCCGCGTCCTAACTTGGCACGTCCACGGCAGCTACCTTTACTACTTGACGCAAGCCCGGTGCGAGTTCTACCTACCTGTTCAGCCCGGTCACTACAGCGGCAGAACTCCGGGGTATCCCTGGGGTGAAAACGTCTTCGAGGTTCCCGCCGGGGAGGTAGGGGGGCTCGAGCTCGATTGCGTCCTGTTTCAGTCCCGCCGGAACTACCTACAAGACCAGTTTGAAACCCTCTCCAAGGCGCAGCGGCAGCTGCCGCGCGTCTACCTGGAGCACGACCCGCCCCGCGAGCACCCGACCGACACGGCGCACGTCGTCGACGATCCCGAGATGCTGCTGGTTCACGTCACGCATTTCAACGACCTGATGTGGGACAGTGGGCGGACGCCGACGCGGGTGATCGAACACGGCGTACGGGTCCCGGAGGGTGCGCGCTATACGGGTGAGCTGGCGCGTGGTCTGGTCGTGATCAACAACCTCCAGAGTCGTGGCCGTCGCCTCGGGGCCGACCTCTTCGGGCGTGCGCGCCAAGAGGTGCCCCTCGACCTCATGGGCATCGGCGCGCACACATTGGGGGGCGTTGCGTCGCTTTCGCTTGACGAGCTCTGGACCGCAGGGGGGCGCTACCGCTTCTTCTTTAATCCGATACGCTATACCAGCCTCGGCTTGGCCGTCTGCGAGGCGATGACTGTGGGGCTGCCCATCGTCGGGCTGGCGACGACCGAGATGGCGACCGCCATCGAGAACGGCAGGTCGGGTTACGTGTCGACCGACCTGCGCGTGGTGATCGGGCGTGCGAAGGAACTTCTAGCCGACCCGGAGGCGGCGCGGCGGCTCGGGGCGGGCGCGCGTGAGGTAGCGCTCGCGCGCTTCGGTATCGAGCGGTTTTGCCGGGACTGGGAGGACACGTTTGCAGGGGTTAACGGGTGACACAGCTACCGCACCCCAGCCAAACTCTACGCCTTGACCGAGCCGCTCGTAAGCCCTTCGGTGTACGAGCGCGTAGGACGCCATAAGCACACGGTTGGTGTTTCTGTCCGACTGGCTCATGCCGCGTAAGCGTTTCATCATTGAAACGCTTACCGACCAGCTTAAAAGCATCTCCCAAATCGAGCAAGGGCGATGAGGTCGTGAGGTACCGCTTGAGAGTGAGCGCTAGGTAGAGTATAGGGCGTCATGTTGGACGCCAAAAACGGAAGCGGGATCGCCGAAAAGAAGCAGCCTTTAGGTCGTTTTTCGTTATGCTTTTTAGATGATCACGGTGAAGCTAGAGGGCAACAGGGTCGTTGCGGAGGTTGCAGGGAAGCCCGTTGGCGCGCTCACTTTCTTTCACAACCGATTCCACTACCATCCCCGCATCTACTCGGTAGTTTTCTCTGATTACGCTGACGGTACGGACACCGCGCCCGTTGCGCGCAGGCTTTACGACCGACTTGTCCAGGAATTACGGCCTCAAAAATCACTGCTCTTACGAACGGGCGTCTATGAGGGTGACGCTTTTTGCACCACGCTCAGGTCTTTAGGGTTTCAGGACTATAGGCGTGTCTACTTTCCAACGCTGGCTGTTGCTGCGTTCGACTTCGACCTCCTCAGAGACGCCGAAAGTATGTTTGCAGCCTCCGGCTATACACTTGTCCGGCTCGCCGACCTCGAGCTGACAGCCGAAGTCGAAGCGAAGCTCTACAACCTTCACACCGAGATCTACGCCGACACCTCGACTGTAGTACCTGCGACGCCGGGGCAGTTTAGTCGGAGGGAATGGTTCGAGGCCACACTCCTCAGCGACGAGGTAATTTCCGAAGCGTGTTTCATCGCGGTCAAAGGGGGTGAGTTCGTTGGTTTCGGTGGCCTGTTTCGTGACGATGTGGCAGGAGAACTCGAGACCGGCACCTTCGGCACCCCACGCGCTTACCGTCACCATCACCGCGAGATCATGCTGGCTATCAAAGCGAGGGAGATCGCCTACGCTAGAGCGCACGGTTACCGCACCATCCGCGCCGAGATCGACGCGGAAAACCCCTGGATACTCCAAATCTGCGCCGAATTGCCGTTCGTGCAGGGTCGGGATCACCTCAGCATGGTCAGGGTGCTGAACTGGACCGTGCAGCCGTGACCTGACATCTGTCACCTCACACGCCTGACGTCCTGCACTAACGTTGGGGCTTCTCAAAGCGCACAGTGAAGCTCAGGAGGTCAGGCATGGTCAGCTCATCAACGCTCACGACAAAACCGGCCACAACGCAGCCCGGTCCCGGCGAAGTTGCCGCACTTCAGACCGTGAGCAAACGCTACGGCAGCGTCACGGCACTTACCGAAGTGTCGCTGACGCTGCGCGCGGGCGAGGTGCTGGCCTTGCTCGGCCCGAACGGAGCGGGGAAGACGACGGCGGTCAGCCTGCTCCTCGGTTTGGCACGTCCGGATAAGGGGCAGGTGCGGCTTTTCGGCAGAGCGCCGCAAGAGCTGGCGAGCCGCGTCCGCGTCGGGGTGACCCTGCAACTCTCCGGCGTGCCGGAAACGCTCACGGTCGCCGAACACCTTCAGCTGTTCGCGTCGTACTACCCGCACCCATTGCCACTGGTGGACGTTTTGGAGCGCACCGGCTTGACGGGCCTCGAGCGCCGCCTGTACGGCAAACTCTCAGGCGGGCAGCGGCAACGGCTTCACCTGGCGCTCGCGCTCGTCGGTGACCCCGACCTGCTAGCCTTGGACGAACCGACGACCGGGCTCGACGTAGGCTCGAGGCGCGCGTTGTGGGACGGCGTGCGGGGTTTTATCGCTCAGGGCAAGACGGTGCTCCTGACGACACACTATCTCGAAGAGGCCGACGTTTTAGCCGACCGCATCGTCGTTCTCAACGAAGGGCGCGTGGTGGCCGAGGGAACGCCCGCCGCCATTAAAGAGCGGGTAGCGGGGCGGCGCGTGCGTTTCGTAACGGCGTTGCCTTTAGAGTTGATCCAGACCTTGCCGGGGGTGCAAACCGTAAAGCGGGATGGACCCGCAACCGAGGTACGGGTCGCGGAGCCTGAGCCGCTGGTGCGAGCCCTTCTGGAGCTAGACCGCACGTTGACGGGCCTCGAGGTCACAGGTATCGGGCTCGAGGAGGCGTTCTTGGCCCTCACGGGACAGCGGGAAAAGGTAGCGACGTGACCCGCGCTCTTGCTTGGCGTCGCTTGGCAGCTTTCGGCGTGGACTATGGTGTCATCTTTCTCTACCTCATGCTCGCCGTGCCTGCGCTGATCTATGGGCTGTCCTGGCTGAACGTCCCCTGGCAAACGCAACTTCTCGGTTTCCTGTTTATCACCCTGCCGGTCACGCTCTACTTCGCCCTGAGCGAAGCCTCGTGGGGCGGCGCGACCCTCGGCAAACGACTTTTGGGGTTGCGCGTCACTAACCTGCAAGGTGAGCGGTTGCCGCTCGGCCAAAGCCTCCTGCGCAGCACCATCAAGTTCGTGCCCTGGGAAATCGCCCACACCGCAAGCTACCGTGTCGCCGCCGCCGAGGTGACAGCACCCTGGCAGGTCGGCGTGATGGCGCTCTATTTCGTCACCGGCTTGTTCTTGGGTGAGCGCCACACTCTCTACGACCGTGTGGCGGGTGCATACGTGCAACGTTCTAATCACCCCAACGTTAGGAGATTTGCATGACTACGGAAGCTTTAACGACACCCCCCGTCCGGGCCAAGCGCAACCCCTTACGTATCTACTGGCTCGAGGCGAAAACCGAGTTTCTCAAGGCGTGGCGACTGCCGGTCTACTCGGTCTTTACACTGGCCTTCCCGCTGATGTTTTATCTGATATTCGGCCTCACCTTTGGCGGCGAGTTGGCGGGGCTGGTGGACATGGCGGCCTACCTGCTCGCTACCTACGGGGCGTTCGGCGTGATCGGGGCGTCCCTTTTCGGTTTCGGTGTGGGGCTGGCGTCCGAGCGGGGTCAGGGCTGGCTGCGCCTAAAACGCGCCTCCCCAATGCCGCCCGCCGCCTATTTCAGCGCCAAAATCGTCATGGCGCTCGCCTTCAGTCTGCTCGTGGTGCTCGGCCTTTTCCTCATGGGTTTGCTTCTCTTCGGGGTGCGGTTGCCCGCGCTTACCTGGGCGTCTCTGCTCGGCACGCTGCTCGTGGGCGCGCTGCCTTTTTGCGCGCTGGGGATGGCGCTTGGCTATCTGGCTGGTCCCAATTCGGCGGCGGCAGTTGTCAACCTCGTCTACCTGCCGATGGCGTTCGCCTCGGGGCTGTGGCTTCCGTTAGAGCAGCTGCCCGGTTTTATGCAGCGTCTCGCCCCCTTTTTGCCGCCGTATCACTACGCGCAGCTCGCGCTTGGGACGATGGGGGCCGGTTTGGGGGGACCCGCGTGGCTCCACACCGCCGCGCTGTTCGGCTTTACGGTGCTGTTCCTCGCGGTCGCGCTGCTCGCCTATCGCCGCGATGAAGGGAGGACCTACGGTTAAAGATAGTTCAGGCACTCCGAAACCTAAAAACAGGAAACCAAAGATGCTACTCCGACAAAAAGCCCTGGAGGCAACCATGACACCAACTGATGCTGAGAACATAGGGGCGCGTACCGGCACCCTTGCGGGAAACCTTCGCAGCGGTATGGTTGCCGCCACCACCGCTTATCGGCGCTGCCCGGCGGCGCGCACGTTAAAAGGTAAGGGTTGGCGTTCATGTTTTGGTGCGGCGAACGCGGCGTGAACCGTCCGTGGTCGACCGCGAGCGCCTCCTCACCGACTGGCACTGCTTGATGTTTAGGATGCACACTGGGAGCTATGGTCGCCCTTACTGAGCTGTCCCCCAAAAAAATCGGCTGGGAACCCTACCTTTATCTCGTCTACCTCGGGTTTATGTTCTTCCAGCCGTTTTTCGATCCGAGCTTCGGCCTTACGGATTGGGCTCTGACGTTCGCGCTGATCGCCGTGTTTTTGCCCGTCTATCTCACAAACTTCGCTCGGGGTGGACGAGACGCCCGCGTCGGCGTCGCTGTGGTTGCGCTGCTCGGGTTTGTCGGCATGTTTATCAACACCGGCTCGAGCTGCTTTTTTATCTACGCGGCGTGTGGTGCGCCGCATGTGGTGAGCAGACCCCGTCAGGCCGTAGCGCTGATGGCGGCGATTTTTGGACTCGTAGCCTTGGCCTTTTTTCTGTCGCCGCTGCCGCTTCCCGAGCGCTATTGGGCGTTTTTTCCGGCGGCGCTCTTTGCCCCACTGCTCGGTACGGTCAACATTTTCGAGGCGGAAAAAGGCCGTGCCAACGCCAAGCTGCGTAGGGCGCAAGGGGAGGTCGAGCGGCTCGCCAAGGTCGCTGAGCGCGAGCGCATCGCCCGCGACCTGCACGACCTTTTGGGTCACACGCTCTCTATCATCACGCTTAAAAGCGAACTCGCTTCTAAGCTGGCGCGTACCGACCCAGCTCGAGCGGGTACGGAGATGGCCGAGGTCGCGCAGGTCTCGAGGGGGGCACTTAAAGAGGTCCGGGAGGCGGTGCGTGGTTACCGGCTGCGCGACCTGAGCGGTGAGTTGGGGGCCGCTAAGGAGATGTTGGGGGCTGCCGGGGTGCATCTGGAGTACTTTGCACAGCCGCTCACCCTCACCCCCGCACAGGAGGGCACGCTGGCGCTGGCGCTGCGCGAAGCCGTCACCAACGTCGTGCGGCACGCCCACGCCACGCGTTGTACGGTGCGTCTTACACAGAGGGGCGGTGAGGCGAGGCTCGTGGTCGAGGACGACGGCACCGGCAAGCGCGCCGCCGACGGAACCGGAGTGACGGGGATGCGCGAGCGCGCCCAGGGGCTCGGCGGTGGGCTGAGTGTGTCCGCTCACGGTTCAGGGACGCGCCTCGAGCTGACGCTGCCCGTTTCAAAACCGCCGCTCGCATCACCGGCCCGAGTAGACCGTGAGGCTGAGCGACCTGACGCGCCCCTTTTACGTCTGGAAACCTCATGATCCGCGTCGTGATCGCTGAGGACCAGGCGATGGTGTTGGGGGCGCTTGCGGCCCTGCTCGAACTCGAGGGCGACCTCAACGTTGTCGCGCAAGCTCGGGACGGAGCTGAGGCGCTGACGCTCGTTCGTCGTGAACGTCCGGACGTGCTCCTGACTGACATCGAGATGCCCAAAATGACGGGCTTGGAGCTTGCCGCCGAGACTACCCGCACCGTCCCCGGCACTCGCGTCGTCATCCTCACGACCTTTGCCCGGAGCGGGTACTTGCGCCGCGCGCTGGACGCGGGCGCGAGCGGGTATCTGCTTAAAGACGCGCCTGCGTCCGAACTTGCGGCGGCGCTGCGGCGTGTTCAGGCCGGGGGCCGCGCGGTCGACCCGGAGCTGGCTGCCGAAGCGTGGGGCGAGCCCGACCCGCTCTCTGAGCGCGAACGGGTGTGTCTGCGGCTGGCCGGACAGGGTCAGACGAGCCCGGAGATCGCCGCTGAACTCGGGCTTTCGGTCGGGACGGTACGCAACTACCTTTCCGAAGCTATCGGCAAACTCGGGGCAGGAAACCGTGTGGAGGCGGCGCGGCTGGCGCGCGAAAGGGGCTGGCTCTAAAGGTCGCGCGTGCGGTAGGTGAGTAAACGCCAGAGCCACTCGGCAGGGCCGAAGCGGAAGTGTGCCAGCCAGAGGTTACTCAGCCCTGTCTGCACGCTGTAGATCACGGCGCTCAGGAGAAGTCCCCAAGCTGGGCCGAGTCGTCCGAAAAGCCCGAGGCCGTAAGGATAGAAAATGAGTACGCAGATGAGCGACTGCGCCAAATAGTTGCTCAAGGCCATGCGCCCGACGGCCGCAAGCGGTTGCAACCGCCTTTGCCAGACGCTCCTGTCAAGTAAAAGAAGGAGCCCGGACAGGTACGCAAACCCTAGGGCAGGGCTGCCGATAGAGAGATCGTAGGCCCCGAGTAGCAGATAAAGCAGATAAGGTGTGTCGAGCCAAAGCGCTACGGCTTGCGCGGCGGTAGGAAGCGCCAAGACGAGCGCCAGTAGCAGTGCCTTTCGGAAAAGTGGTTGATATCCTCCGAGATTGTCCAGGAGTCCCCGCCGCCCGACAAGCAACCCGAAGAGGAAAAAGGCGAGGATTTGAGGTCCGATAAAAACGATATTCAGCAGATTAAGGGCCAGCCAGCCGAGGTGTATGGTGACGACCTCAAGGTAGCTCCCGGCTTGAAAGGTGTGCTCGACGGCGGTGGTCAGCTCAACAGGCAAGGCTGTCTGCGTCTCACCGACACCGGTTAGCGCGAAGAAGACGAACGTGTAAAGCAGCCCGACAGTCGCCCAGACAAGCAGTGTCCGGTCACGCCGTTTGCGGAAGGCTATCAGCACGAGCCCCAGAAGCGCATAGCTCACCAGGATGTCACCGTACCAGACAAAGATGGCGTGAGTTAGGCCGATTCCTAAAAGCACCAGCAGCCGCCTGCGGTAGATCGGTATAACAGCGTCTCCCTTGCGGAGCTGCAAGGCGAACCCCAGCCCGAAGAGAAACGAAAAGAGCGGATAAAACGATCCCTCAGCAAAGACCCGTACCACCCATTCGGCGGCGCGACCTGTGGGGGTCAAGCCGGGAAAGCTGAGCGGTTCGTAGAGGCTGTAGAAGTAGCTGAAAATAGGTAGGTTGGCGATCAGAATGCCCAGCAGGGCAAAACCGCGCACGATATCGAGGGCAACGGTGCGCTCTTCCGGAGCCGCAGGCCGTAACAGAGGATCGTGATCGGTAGTGGCGTCCACGCAAGCTCCTTTTGTGCCCAATCAGCTCGAGTTTACCAAACTCCGTATGCGTTCAGGTTGCGTAGTGCTGAGGCTTACACCGGGCGTTCCCAGCCGCTCGAATGCACCCTCCCCCGGCCTCTAGCGGCGCAGCGGCTGACGCGCGCCGTACGTCAGCGACCGCCACATCCACTCGGCAGGGCCGAAGCGGAAGTGTGCCAGCCAGAGGTGGCTAAAAAGCACCTGCAAGGCGAACACGCCGAGCACCAGCGGCAGCGTCACGCTGAGGCCAAGCTCGCCGAAGTAACCGAGCCCATAAGCGTTGAAAATCAGGGTGCAGACGACCGACTGGGTGAGATAGTTCGTGAGCGCCATCCGCCCGGCGGGTCCGAAAAGGGCCAGCCGCCGCGCCCACGTGGGATTCTGGAGCAGGAGCGTGAGCAGCGCCAGATAGACGAACATCAGGGCGGGGCCGCCGATAGCGAAGGAGTAGCCGACCGACAGGCGGTTAAACGTCTCCGTTACGAACCAGTAGGCGACAAATCCCTTAAAGATAAGCGCGACCGGCAGCGCCGCCAGCAGGACGCCCCACCACACGCGGCGGTTCGGACGTTCGAAAAGTCTGCTGCGTCCGGCTAAGAGCCCGAGCAGAAAAAGCCAGAGAACGGTCGGCAAAAAGTTCGGCAGGTTGAAGATTTCGCGCCCCGCCAGCCGTGCTTGAAACTGCACGACCTCCCCGTAGGTACCCGACCCAAAGGTTTGGTTAAAGGTTTGCAGCGTGAGCCAGGGCGCGCGTCCGGCCAGACCCATACTAAAGGGCGTTAGGTAAGACAAGGTGGAGAGCGCAAAAAAGAAGGCCGCCCCCAGCACCAGCACCCAACGCTTTCCAAACGCGAACAGCGTCAGGACAAAGCCACCGGCAGCGTAGGAGAGCAAGATGTCGCCGTACCAGATGAAAACGGCGTGGATGAGGCCGATACCGAGGAGAACGACCAGGCGGCGGCGGAAACGGGGGAGCGCCGCGCGCCCGCGCCGGAGTTGAAGCGCCAGCCCCAACCCAAACAAAAAGGAAAAGAGCGAGTAGAACGCGCCCTGCACGAAGATGCGCACGAACCCCTCGAGCCACCGCTCCGGCTCGTTTTGAGCCGCCGTCACGCCGAAGTAGCCGTACGGCCCGCTGAAAAACAGCATGTTGACGGTAAAGATGCCCAAAAGCGCGACGCCGCGCAGGACATCGATGGTGCCTAAGCGCGCTTCGGGTGCGGTCGGCGCGTCGGGTAGGGTGGGGGAGACGTTCACCCCCTCAGTCTACGCACGCCGCGTGAGGGGTTGCGAGAATAAGGTGCGACTTAAACGGTTGCGGCGGGCTGAAGTCGTCCCCATTTAGGGTCAACAAAAGTTTAAGGCTCAGCCCTTGAGCCACACGCGCCAGCTGCTGCACGTCATCATTCTCGTGCGCTGCGATCAGGGCGCGGCGAAATGTTTTTGAGCCGAGGCGTCTGAGCACCCCTTCGGTGAGCGTGTGGGGCAGGTTGGACAAGATGACGTCGGCTTCGTGGCGTTCTAAAACGCCCAGCGCGTCCTCAGAAAGTACCGTTGCCTCAGGAAACCGGACGCGTAACCCTTGGGCCAGACGGCTATCGAGTTCGACGAGCGTCAGCGTGCAGGCGGGCAGAGCCGCCGCGACCGTCCCGCCCCCGCTGCCCAACTCGAGCACCCGGTCGCCGGAACCTATATGGGCGGCGTAGACGAGCGCGGCAAGTTTTTCCGGAGCGGTGAGAAAATGCTGTTCCACCGAGGTAGTACAACCGGTATAGGGAGCTGCGTCAAGTTATTTAGGCGTGAAGTGACGTTAGGGTATACGTCTTCTACGAGAGGTGTTGCGAAACGCGGCGTTACGACCGAAACGCCCTTAACCGCGCTTAGCTCAGCGGCAGCGAGCTACTATACTACTTGGGCGTCCCTGAAACAGGCTTACCCTTGCTACAGAATTTTAAGGCCGATTTACGGCCAAAGTCAAAACACGCTAGGTAACGGAAGCCGACCCGTACGGAAGAGCAACGTTAAAAAGTGCTTCCTGCACGAAACCTTTAATCCGCCTCGTCACCGCTGAGCCGTAGCTCGAGGTGTTCGGGAAACCCCCGTGAGCCGCCACCATTCCACGCGTGCCTGCCTTCAGGGCGTGCGGGAGTCTCCTTCTTGGCGTGCCGGTGTTGTGAGCCGGACCCAAACAGCGCCCGGTGCATAACGCCGGGCGCTGTTTTTTATTAAACTTTTGCGGTAGTGCTAATTAACAAGCATTACCGCTTTTTGAGTCTTGGCGGCAGAACGACGTGGCATAACCGTTCGGGGCCGCCGCTTCACAACGCGCTGACGGCTCCAGAACCTCTATCCCTGATCCAAGGGCCGGATGAGAATCTCGTTGACGTTTACCCGCCGGGGCTGTGTAACCGCATAGAGGATGGCAGCGGCAATGTCTTCGCTCTCGAGCGGCTCCATCTCGCCAACACGGGCCTCGTAACTCGTCCGGGTCTCTTCGTCGGGAATGTGCCGGGTGAGTTCCGTCGCCACCACACCCGGTTCGATGACCGTGACCCGGATGCCATCCTGATGTGCTTCTCGCCGTAGCGCCTCGCTAAACCCGTTTACGCCCCATTTGCTGGCGTTGTAACCGCCCGCGGTAGGTCCGGCGCTCCGCCCGGCCACGGACGAGATATTGACGATGTGCCCCGACCCTTGTTCCCGCATCTTGATAAGCGCCGCGCGCGAGGTGTACATCAGGCTCAGCAGGTTGATCTCGATCATGCTCTGCCAGTCGCTCGGCTCAGCCCGGTCGATGGGCGACAGGAGCATGGCACCCGCATTGTTGACGAGGATGTCGATGCGGCCAAATGCCTCTACAGCCTTTTCGATGCACGCTTCGGCTAGGCTGGCGTCGCGGAGGTCGGCGGCGAAGACGACCGCCTCCCCCCCGGACGCCTTGATCTTTTCGGCAAGCGCCCGAAGCCGGTCTTCACGCCTGGCTGCCAGCACGAGCTTGGCACCCTCTCGAGCCAGCGCCAGAGCGGTCTCTTCACCGATACCCGACGAAGCCCCGGTTATCACGACGACCTTATCTTCCAGTTTCACGGTCTACCTCCTGATTTGTACTCGAGACGGTTTCAACTACGTGCTTTACCTGAGCATTTGGAACTACAGCGGTGCCGTTTCCATCATTGACGACCAGGTCGCCGGGGTGAATGGTGACGCCGTGCAGCCGGAGCGTCTCACCGACTTTCCCTTGCGCCGTGCGCTCCGCGCGTTTCGGGCTGACGCCTCGCCCTATCACGGATAAACCTAAAGCTCGCACGGCGTTCACGTCGCGGCAAGCCCCGTCGATGATGACGCCTGCAACGCCCCGGTGGAGCGCCCGCCGCGTGGTGGTCTCGCCCCAGACGGCCCGGTCGCAGCCGCCGGTCGCTATCACTAAAACACGGCCGGGCTCTGCGGTGTGAATACCCTCGTAAACGGCGTCGAGGTCCCCGCCCGGTGCCATGACCGTATGTGCCGGACCAAGGAACGGGACCTCGCTGCTCCGCCACGCAAACACCAGCGGAAGCACCGCTACGGCGTCACTCATGTCGCTTAGGTCGCACGTCAGTGTGCCGTTCGGGAGCAGCGCTTGGAGCACCGTGAGGTCAGAGCCCATAGAGGTCGCCGTACTTTTCGTTTAAATACGTGAGATAAGGAGCAACATTGAGTTTCTCGCCCGTGGCGTGCTCGAGCAGCTCCTGCGGCAAATAGGTGCGCCCGTGCCGGTAGATGTGCTCGGTCAACCAGGCGCGTAGCGGCGCGTAATCACCCTCGGCGAGCGCCCCGGTCAGGCCCGGAACCTGCAACGTCGCCGCCCCAAAAAACTGCGACGCCATCACGTTGCCGACCGTATAGGTGGGGAATGAGCCGAAGAGCCCGGCCGACCAGTGGATGTCTTGAAGGACGCCCGTGGCAGCGTCGGGTGGGGTAAGCCCCAGATACTCTTCGTACTTGGCGTTCCAAGCCTCGGGCAGGTCCGAAACCTTGAGCGTGCCCTCCAAAAGGGCCAGCTCGAGTTCAGCGCGGAGCATGATGTGCAAGTTGTAGGTCACTTCGTCGGCCTCGACCCGGATGAGGCTCGGTGAGACGCGGTTGACGGCCCGGTAAAAGGTCTCGGCGTCCACGTCGCCGAGCTGCTCCGGAAACGTCCCTTGAAGCTCCGAGAAGTGCCGCCTCCAGAACGTGCGGGAGCGACCGACGAGGTTCTCCCATAGCCGCGACTGCGACTCGTGGGTGCCGTAGCTCGCGCCACCGACCGCGTACAAGCCCAAGAAGTCGCTCGTAAGGGCCGTGCGGGTCAGCTCCGGCGCGACACCTTGTTCATAGAGCGCGTGCCCGACCTCGTGTAGGGTGCCGAACAGGCTCATGGGCAGGTAGCGGCGGTCGTAGCGCGTGGTGATGCGAACGTCTTGTCGGGTGAACGAGATTTCAAACGGGTGCGCGGAGGTGTCGAGGCGTCCACGGGAGAGGTCGTAGCCGAACCCCTCGGCGAGGTGGAGATTGAACGCGCGCTGCTTCTCCTCGGGGAAGTCGCGGGTCAGGAAGTCCCAGCGGGGTTCGGTGCTGCTCGCACGCACGGCTTCCAAGAGGGGGAGAACGCCAGCTTTCAGGTCCCCGAAAAGACCTTGCAGGTTGCTTGCGGTCATCCCCGGCTCGTACTGGAGGAGCAGGGCGTCGTAGGGATGCTCCGTGTAACCGATTGCCTCAGCAAGCTGCCGGTTAAGCGCCACCATGCGCTCCAGATAGGGCGCGAAGAGGCTGAAGTCCGCCTGCCTTCTCGCCTCCTGCCAAACGCCCTGCGAAACGGTTTTCAGGCCCGCGAGTTCCGCCGTGAGCGTCGGCGGGATACGCCCGAAAAGGTCGACTGCCTCGCGCACGCTCTGGACCACGCGCAGCCGCACCGTGTCCTCTGCTGAAACCTCCCCTTCAGCACTCACTAACGCATCACTGAGGGGGTCGCCCGTCAAGCGTTCGTGGGCGAGGCTCGAGAGGGTGGCAATCTGCTGTCCGCGTGTCTCGGCACCCCCCGGCGGCATCTGCGTCCGCGCGTCCCAGGTGAGGATGGAGATGGCGTTCAAGATGTCACTGATCTGCGCGACCTGTTCGGTCAGCGACCCGTAGGCGCTCATACGTCCTGCCCCAAACGCTCCCATAGCCGCGCCCACGCCCCCAAGCCTTCGTGAAGACGAGGCACCCTGAAAAATTCGTTTGGCGCGTGGATGTCCTCGTCCCCCACGCCGAACGCGAAGAAAACGGTGTCCATCTTCAGGTGGCGCTGAAACGTCTCGCAGACGGGCACCGTACCCCCTACGCCGACGAGCAGCGGTTCCTTACCGTAGAGGTCGCGCAGAACCTCCTGTGCGGCGCGCAGCCCCGGATGCTCCAAGGGGAGCCGGTAGGCCGACGCGCTGTGCTCGGGTACCCGCACCACCAACCGGACGCCCTCGGGCTGGTGCGCCTCCAAGTGACGCGTCAATTTTTGAACGATATCCTTCGGGTCTTGCCTCGGCACCAGGCGGCAGGTGATCTTGGCGTGAGCTTCGCTGGGAATGACGGTCTTGCTGCCCTCGCCCTGATAACCACCCCACAGCCCGTTGACCTCCAAGGTTGGCCGGTGCCACTGGCGCTCTAAGGTCGTGTACCCGGCCTCTCCGTACGGCGTGGGGCTGCCGACCTCGGCGAGATACGCGGCTTCGTCGAACGGCAGCTCCGTGACCGCTTGGCGTTCAGACAAGCTAAGCCCCTCTACATCGTCGTAAAACCCCGCCACGGTCACCCGTCCATTCTCGTCGTGCAAGCTGGCGATAAGGCGCGCTGCGGCGTGGAGCGGATTGGCGACGCCCCCGCCGTGTCGTCCCGAATGCAGGTCTTTGCCGGGGCCGAAAACGCTGAACTCGAGCGCGGCGAGGCCGCGGGTGCTGACGTTTAAGGAAGGAACGTCCGCGCGCCACATCGCCCCGTCCGCTGAGATTACGAAGTCTGCCCTCAAGCGTTCCGCCTGCTCCTTTATAAAACCCTCGAGGCTGGGGCTGCCGACCTCCTCTTCGCCTTCAAAAAGAAATTTGACGTTGAGGGGCAGGCGACCCTCGCTGGCGAAATACGCCTGCGCCACCTTGATAGTCGTGAGCAGGGGCGCTTTGTCGTCGGAGACGCCGCGCGCGTAGAGGCGGTCACCTCGTAGGGTGGGGCTGAACGGGGGCGTCTGCCACTTCTCGAGTGGGTCGGGCGGCTGCACGTCGTAGTGGCCGTAGACGAGCACCGTGGGCTTGCCCGGCGCGCCCAGCCACTCCGCGAAGACGATGGGATGTCCCCCCGTCTCTATAATGTCGACCTCGAGCGGCCCCGCCGCCGTAAGCTGCTGCGCGACCCACCGGGCGGCGCGAGCCACCTCGCCTTGATACTGCGGGTCCGTGCTGATGCTGGGGATCGAGGCGAATTCGATGACGTCCCGCAAAATGGCGTCTTTATGCGCCTCCAAGTAGTCGTGAACGTTCATCTAGCGGCCTCCGTCGATGGACAGCACCTGCCCGGTAATCCAGTTCGCGTACTCGGAGGCGAAGAACAGAACGCCGTGGGCGACGTCTTCTGGGCTGCCCAGCCGCTTGAGGGCGATGCGCTCCAGGAGTGCCTGTTGCCCCACCTCGCCGTACGACGCCCACTGCTTTTCGGTCGTCGGGTTCGAGCGCACGAAGCCGGGCGCGACGTTGTTGACGGTGATGTTCCACGGCCCGAGTTCGTGCGCGAGCTGCCGCGTGAGGCCGATCTGCGCCGCCTTCGCCGACGCGTACGCCTGGATGCCCGTCAGGCTGACGCCTAACCCTGCCCCGGAGGAGATGTTGACGATGCGGCCATACCGTGCCGCTTTCATGAAAGGCGCGACTGCTTGAGAAAAATAGAAGGCTCCGTCCACGTTGACGCCGAAGATGCGATCCCAGTCCTCGAGGCTCACCTCCTCGAGCGGCCTGCCCACCTGCCCGAGAACACCCCCGGCGTTGTTGATCAAGACCTCGACGCCACGTTCGTCCGCCGCTTCCTGCACAAAAGCTTCAACCGCAACCTTATTCGACACGTCCACCGTGCGCGTGTGGAGGCCGCCGGTCGATTCTCGAGCTTGCGCCTCAGTTTCGGTCAACCCTTCCGTGTTCAAGTCGCACGCCCAGACCTCGCCGCCGAGTCCAGCGAAGGCAAGCGTGATGGCGCGACCGAAGCCGTGAGCTGCCCCTGTCACCAGCACGGTTTGTCCCGAAAAGTCGTAGGTCACGCGCGCTCCAAGCGGGAGGCGTCGCGCAGGGCTCCCAACGCGTCCCAACCCTGCGCGCGCCTCCCCCCCTCGATCTCGTGGACCAGCGCGATAAGACTCTCCGTGAGCGGCGTCGCCACCCCCACCCGCTTCCCTGCTTGGGCGATAGCACCCAGCTGCGGGTCGACCTCGGTGCGGCGTTTGCGCACCGCCAGGTCCCGCCAGATGCCGCTGTGGGTCTTTGCCGACTTGCGGTTAAAGGCCACCATCTCGTCAATCGACCTCTGAGAAATTTCTTCCGGCGTGCCCGGCATAAAGGCGTAAGGGTCGAAGCCGTTAAACGGTTCGGGCCGGATGCTTAGCGCTCCCGCGACGCTCAAGATTTCGTTGCCCAAACCTATGTAGAGAGCGCGGTACTCGGGGTGCTCGAGGGCGTCTGCGATGGACGCGTCCGTGAGCGCCGTAGCGAAGAGCATCGCGCCGTAGGCCAGCTTGCCCCACAGATACCCCCAGATGTTGGGGGTCGTGATCGCCCCCTCGTCGAAGGTCAAGAAAAGCTTGTGCAGTTCTCTGAGCCGAGGCGTGTCCTCACCGTTCAACTCACCCAAGACCACCGCGCCGCGCCCACCGTAGTGGATGACGCCCGGCCCCTCGTAGTCCGCCCCGAAGTTGACGAACGCGCCGACCACGCGTGACTCACCGATGGCGTCCGCGATGACCCGCTCGTTGAGCCCGTTTTGCACCGACACGACGTAGCCGTCCTCGCTCAGGTGAGGCGAAAGCGCCTCCAATGCCCCTTCCGTGTGCTGCGCTTTGGTGCAGAGCAGCACACAGCTCCATTGACCTGTAAGCTTATCAGGTGTGAACGCCGGAACCCTTACATCAAACGTCTCAATAGGTCCGGTGATGTGGAGGCTCCCCTGCGAGATCGCCCCAATGTGTTCAGTCACGACATCGACCAGGGTGACGTCGTGGCCCGCGCGCGTGAAGTAAGCGCCCAAGGTGCCGCCGATAGCTCCGGCACCCCAAACGAGCACCCTCACGCGTTTCCCCAGACCTGATCCAAGAGTTCACGTGTCTCCGCCACCGCGACCTCCCAGATGGCGTGCATGTCCTCGTCGGAACGTTCGTAATGGCCGCCGAAGTTGCCCTCCCCCAGATACTCGCGCAGCTCTTGGGGGGCGAGCAGGCGCATGTGGGCGGAGTCGATCATCGGCTTCTGTTCGCTGGGCAGGGTCACGCCCGGTAACCGCGTCCAAGGAAAGTTTTCCATCCATGAGGCGTGCGAGGCTTGCGGGTCGATCTCCTGCACTTTCTTTAGCGTTCGGGGCGCGTTCCACCAGTTATGAAACTTCACGCGGCAGCCGGGATGGTCGGCCATCCATTCGCTCACAAAGCCCTGCGCGGGCGCGTTGCCACCGTGCCCGTTGACGACCAGGATGCGCCGGAAACCGTTTTCGGCGAGGCTGTCTAGAAGGTCCCTTACCACGTCCAGGTAGGTCGACGTGCGCAGCGTCACGCTGCCGGGGTAGGCGCGGAAGTAGGGGGTCAGCCCGTAGTTGACCGTCGGGAAGACAGGAACCCCTAACGCCTCCGCGGCCTCGACCGCCACCCGTTCGGCCAGAATGTTGTCGACGCAAAGACTCAGGTACGCATGCTGTTCGGTGGAGCCGAGCGGCAGCACCGCCCTGTCGTCACGTTTAAGGTAGTCCTCAACCTGGAGCCAGTTCATCTCGCAAATCTTCATAGCGCCTCTTTTCGTGCCGGATTTTTTCAATCAGGGGGAGCAGCGTGGTCTCCACCGAGCGGGGTTCGGGGGTGTGGCGGTACTCAAAGGTGCGGCCCCCTTTGGGCAGCCCTTCCGTCACAGCTTCCGAACCCGTGGCGTAGACCACCACCTCGCTCCAGGCGAGCAGTTCGGCGAGTTCCGGGCCTCCGAGGGTGCTCGAGCGCAGCTCATGGACGTGCGGCGCGTAACGGACGACGCCGCTTTTCATCGTGGGTAAAAAGTCGGGAAAGGTAGCGACGACGCCGAGCCGGACTTCCGGAGGGAGCGCGGCGAGCGCGACGCGCGTCGCTTCGGAGGGGATGAAGTTGACCGAGGTGAGCGGCTGGGCGGTGCCGAGAAGCTTGCGCACCGCCCCCTCGCGGTGCCCGAGGGTGACGATAAGGTCGACCTGCGCCGTCTGGACGCGCCGCTCAGGCTGGGTCTCCAACTCCCTTAACGTCACCGCTTGCAGGCGGTCGGCTGTCCCCAAGCGTTTGCGCAGCTCCTCTACGTAAGCCCGCGTCGCCTCTGGAAAGATGCCGACGAACAAAAGCTCTACGGCTTGGGGCGGTGTATACGTGCTCGCCTTGCGCTGGAGGACGTGCGCAAGTTCGCTCAGCTCAAAACCCAACACACCCGCACGCTCGATAAGCTCGTCCACCGCGCGGTGCATGGCGGTGAAGTCGCGTCCGGGCAACTCGGCGGCGTCGATAACGTAGGTGCCCTTTCCGGCTAGGGTCTCGATCAGGCCTTCTTGCAGTAGCTCCTTGTAAACTTGCGACACCGTGGCCGGTGCGATACCTAGGGTGCCGGAGAGTTCACGGACCGAGGGGAGTTGGCCTCCCCGCTCGATCTCGCCGCAGGCGATGCCGTACTCGATCTGCCCGCGCAGTTGGACGCCGACAGGGATGGGTAGGGAGCGGTCGAGGTAGAAGTGCATAACGTACCCCCGGTTCGAGCGGTGTTATAGCGCAACATAACAGCTCGAGCCGGTCAGCCTGACTCAGGTCTGGAGGGCTTCCCCCTTTGCGAGTCGGTGCCGCTCGGCGGCGTCATAGAGATGGCAGGCGGTGAGGTGGCCGGGAACATGCGGCAGCAGGCCGGGCTTCTCGCGCGTGCACCGGTCGAACGCGTGAGGACAGCGGGTGTGAAACGGGCACCCGCTAGGCACCTTGAGGGGGCTCGGCAGCTCCCCTCGAACCGCCGCGACGACGCTTTTTTTCGCTGGGTCGAGGTCGGGAGCAGCGGCGAGGAGTGCCTGCGTGTAGGGGTGTTGCGGGCGGGCGAAGATCGTGTCGGTGTCGGCAACTTCGACGACGTTGCCCAGGTACATCACCGCCACCCGGTGCGAGATGTGATGCACCAAGCGGAGGTCGTGGGCCACGAACAGGACGGTCAGGTGGAGCTTTTCCTGAAGTTCCAAAAGCAGGTTTACGACCTGCGCCTGCACGGAGACGTCGAGGGCGGAGACGAGTTCGTCCGCGACGAGACATTCGGGTTCGACCGACAGGGCGCGCGCGATACCGATGCGCTGCCGCTGACCGCCGGAAAACTCGTGGGGGAGTCGCTGCGCGGCGCTCGGGGGCAGCCCCACGAGCTCGAGGAGTTCCTGAATCTTCGCCTTGACCTCCCGCGGCGGACAGACGCGGTGAACGGTCAGCGCCTCCGCGAGGGTCTGCGAGACCGTCATCCGCGGGTTGAGCGAGCTGTAGGGGTCTTGAAACACCATTTGGACGCGGCGGTTATACGCGCGCAGCGCCCCGCCGCGCAGTGCCCGCACGTCCGCGCCGTCATATTCGATGGTGCCGCCCTCGGCTTCGTGAAGGCGCACGAGGCAGCGCGCCAGGGTGGACTTGCCGCATCCCGATTCGCCGACGATGCCCAGGGTTTCGCCGCGCCGGACCTCGAGACTTACGCCCGTAAGGGCGCGCACAACCCTTTTCGGGCTGCCCCTGAGCCGCCCGAAGAGCGGCTCTTTGACCGGAAACGACTTAGTGAGGTTTTCGACCCGGAGGAGCGCCTCGCTCACGCTGCAACCCCCGGTCGGGGCAGGAGGTCGTGGTGAACACACGCCGAACGTTGCTCCGGCGCGACCTCCACGAGGGGCGGCACCCGCACCCGACAGGCGTCGCTGACGTAGGGACAGCGCGGCGCGAAGGCGCACCCCGGAGGCAAATCCGAAAGGTTGGGTGGCGCGCCAAGGATGGGTAGAAGCGGCTGACGCCTGACGCCTCCGCCGGGCAGCGACCGGAGCAGCCCCAGCGTGTAGGCGTGGCGCGGCGACCGCAAAAGCTGCGACACGGGTGCCGTCTCGACGATGCGACCAGCGTACATCACCGCCACCTGGTCACAGGTCTGCGCCACCACACCGAGGTCGTGCGTTACGATGACCACGCTCATCCCGAGCTGGTCCTTGAGGCGCAGGAGCAGTTTCAGGATCTGGTCTTGAATGGTCACGTCGAGCGCGGTCGTCGGCTCGTCCGCCAGAAGCAGCTTGGGGTTCGAGGCGAGCGCGATGGCGATCATTGCGCGCTGGCGCATGCCGCCGGAAAACTGGTGCGCGTAATCTCCCAAACGTTCGCGTGGTGACGGGATGCCTACGAGCGCAAGAAGTTCCTCCGCCCGCGCCTTCGCCTGTTTCTTGGACATCCTTTCGTGCTCGTAGAGGCTTTCGAGAATCTGCTCGCCGACGGTGAGAACGGGGTTGAGCGCGGTCATCGGCTCCTGAAAGATGATGCTGATCTCGCCGCCTGCAACCTTGTACATACGCTCGCGAGACGCTCTCAGCAGATTCTCGCCCAGCCACCTCACCTCCCCCTCGAGCCGGGTCGGCGGTCGCAAGAGCCCCATGATCGAGCGCAGCGTCACGCTCTTGCCCGAGCCGGACTCGCCCACGATGCCCAGGACTTCGCCCGGAAGGACGTCGAAGCTCACGTCATCTACCGCTTGCAGCGCGCCCCTTGGCGTAGCGAAGGTCGTGCTCAGGTTGCGTACGGAGAGGACCGGGTCGCTCACGCCCGTGGCCTCAGAAGGTCCGCGAGCCCGTCGCCGATAAGGCTGAAGGTCAGGCCCGCGGCTGTCAGCGCCAACCCAGGAAAGGTTGTCACCCAGGGAGCCGTGACCATGAAGTTCTTGCCGTCGGCGATCATCACGCCCCACTCCGCGGTCGGCGGCTGCGCGCCCAGCCCCAGGTAGCCCAGGGACGCGCCCAAAAGGATCCCCAGTGACATGTCGGTCATGAGGTAGACGATAGCGGGCGTGACCGCGTTCGGCAGCAGGTGGCGGAAGATGACCCTGGCGGGGGAGTAACCCATCACCCGGGCGGCCTGCGCGTACTCGGCCTTTTTCTGCACCATCACTTCGCCACGCACGAGCCGCGCATAATAGATCCAGCCCACTGAACTCACGGCGATGTACATGTTCAGCAGCCCAGGACCCAGAACTGCCACGATGGCGATGACCAGCACCAGAAAGGGGAATACCACGACCACATCGACGATGCGCCCGAAGATGGCGTCGAGCCAGCGCCCGTAGTAGCCCGTCAGCGCTCCCACCAAGGTGCCGAAGATAAAGGGGAAGAGGGTGGTGAAAAGGGCGATCTGGAGGTCGATACGGGTGCCCCAGATGACCCTCGAGAGCACGTCGCGCCCGAAGTTGTCGGTGCCGAAAGGGTGCGCCGCGCTCGGAGGTTGCATGATGGCGGTGTAGTCGAATTCAGCCGGTTCGTAGGGCGCGAGCTGGGCGGGAAACAGCGCTGCTGCCAGAAACACCGCGAGCAGCAGCAGGCCCAGGAGCAGGGTCGGCTTGGGACTTACGCGCAGGAGGCTGCGCCGGGCGTCGCGTTTGGGGCTTAGAGAAGAGGTGGCCACAGGGAACCTTTCGCTTAGGAAAGCTCGGCGCGCGGGTCGAGGGTGGCGTACAAAAGGTCGGTCAGCAGAAAAACCAGGGATACCAGCAGCGCGAAGGTGAGCGTGAGACCCTGGATAACCGCGTAGTCACGCCCGAAGATGGCGTCCACCATGAGGCGGCCCACCCCGGGAACGGCGAAGACCGTTTCGGTAATGACCGCCCCGCCGATGAGCTGCCCGATGCTGAGGCCGAACAAGGTCACCGTAGAGATAAGTGCGTTGCGCAGGATGTGCTTAAGGACGACCACGCGCCTTTTTAGTCCTTTGGACCTGGCAAATTCCACGTACTCTGCACTGAAAACCTCGATGATCGACGCGCGCAGGTTGCGCATGAGGATGGCGGAGAGATAGAACCCGAGTGAGAGAGCGGGCAAAAAGAGATAGTAGAGGTTTTGGGTAAAGTTGCTCCCGACGCCTCCCACCGGAAACACGCCTAGACGCGCACCGAAAAAGGTGAGGAGCTGCAAGCCGACGTAGAAGACGGGGACGGAGAGTCCCACCTGAAAGACGCCCCGGATAAGCCCGTCCACCCAGGTGTTGCGCCTAAACGCCGCCAGTATGGCCAGGGGTACGGCCAGCAGCGCGGCCAGCACGCCCGCGTAGGCGGTCAGGTAGAGCGTCACGGGCAGGCGCTCTTTGATCAGCTCGAGCACCGGCACCCTGAGGTTGGCCGACGAGCCCAGGTCGCCCCGAAAAAAGTTTCGGACAAAGATGCCGAACTGCACCGGCAGGGGCTGATCGAGCCCCAAGCGGCGGTTGACCTGCGCGATAGCCTCGTCCGTGACGCGGTCGCCCAGGATGGCGCTCGCGGGGTCGCCGGGGAGCAGGCGCACCATCACGAACACGAGCAGCATCACGACAAAAAAAGTGGGGATGATCTGTAAAAGTCGCGTCAGGGCGTACTGCCACCTGTTCACCTAGCGCCCTCCCTTCACGAAGCTGGGCGCATACTTATGCCCGTCATGGGCTCGAGGCGAAGCAGCCTCGTGTTGAAACTGCTTCGCCGCAAGCTGCTCACCGCTCTATGTGCTTAAGGCTCTATGTACGCCCGTTTGAAGATGTTGTTGCCTAAGGGGATCTGCACAAACCCTTTCACGGATGACTGGAGCGCGACCGGGAAGGGGGTCTCGTAAAGGAATACGATAGGTGCGGCGTCCATGTAAATGGTCTGAATTTGACGATAGAGGTCCGCACGTTTTTCCGTGTCG
>CADCWP010000247.1 GCA_902806425.1 uncultured Truepera sp. | reverse complement strand
AGCGAATCGAGCTACGGGCATTGGCTGCCCCTGATGCTGGCCGACCGGGTGAACGCGGTGGAGGGGGTCCTGGGTGACCTCAGGAGAGGCTACGTCCCCAACATCTTCGAGGAATCGGGCTGGAAGGCGCAGTGGCGACACAACCGGAAAAGTGTAGTGCGGCAGGCTGTCGTAGGAGCGGTTGTAACTTCCGCCGCCATCGCCTACTTCCGCAGCAGAAGGGGGCGCTAGCACCGAGGGCAACCGGAACCAAACGCCTTCGAAGCCGAGGCTCTTCCGCTCCTAGACCTTCTAGCTAAACTTGCTGGCGTCCGACATCACCTACTGGATCGCTTGGTAGACGTGTTACTCAAGCTATTTGCGCTGGGCGATGCCCATGTGGGAATCGAATAAAGTGGGGGCCATGGTCGAAGGTGACAACCTATCCTTGGCTGAGCATCCCGGGTTCGTCGCCCACCTTGGTCCACAAACACCCTTTGTACTCGAGAACGGCATCGGTCTCGCCCCACCGCAACCACTTCGCTGCCTCGTCGCGCTTCCTTAGCTCGGCCTCTGTCTTACGGCTTGTAGCCCGGCGTCCAGCCCTTGCGCGGCACCGGAGCGCGCACTGAATCGGGAGCAAGTGAGTCCACAACTGCCCCGGTAGTGAAAGCGTAGACCGCCTTGTGCAGGAGATCAATCGTCTGCTCGTCGGTCGGCCAGGTCCAGGGAAGTGCGCCGACGCCGGTGGCGTTTTCCAGAGTCTGGTCGTTCAAAAGGCGCAGGTTCAGAAACAGAAACGATCCCACCGGGCCGCGCAGGCCGCGCTCCGCCATGAGCGCGCGCACCGGCCCGAGCACGATACCTTGTCCCCAGTGCATCGCCCAGTTCAGCCACAACCGCTCCTCGTCGGGGCGGTGCGGCAATCCTAAAAGCCGCTCGAGCGTGTGCGCTGGGACATACGAGTTGGGCCGCCGAGTAAAGAGCTGCTCGAGCTTCTCCGCTGCTGTCATCGCTGCGACCCCCGCCAGCCCAGCCACCAAACCACGCACCACCGTGTTTTTCACCATCGTCCCGCCCCCTTAGTGTCTCTTGCCACGCTATGCGGATGTGCCTACAACTGGTTTCGGTTGTACCCCTTTAGCGGCGATGTAAAAGTGGGAAGGGCGCACATGGGTGTGGACATTCTCGGGTAACTTTCTCGGTGCAACCTTATAAGATCAGTCGCGGTTGCTGTAGGTGCGCGCCAGCCAGCGGCTGAGACCGTCTAAACCGGGAAACAGCACTTGCTCGGTAGCATTCGCTTGGTCGAGCTTATCCCGCACCTCCCACTTGAGCTCCGCCGGGATGATGATCCTGCGCCACAGCTCGGGTCGCTTACCATGCCATGCCGTCACCTCCTCCCGGGGTGCTGAAGTACCGCCTGCCGCTGGCTATCTGTACGGGCTTGCGGTGCATCCACGGGCACGCGGTAGAACAGTCGGCGCAAAACTTCTGGCTTGGGCCGAAGAGCACGTACGTCAGCAGGAACGAATTTATTTGAGGCTTAACTGTGTGGCGTCTAACGCGAAGTTAAGGCGTTACTACGAGGCGCGCGGCTACCACCTGCACGGGCTGGCGAGCACGTTCAACCTCGACCGCGCCCTCTACGAAAAGCAGCTTTGACGGAGGCCGACCGCCTTTAGCAGCCGCCCACCTGCTGGCCAAGCCTTAAGGTAAGCGGGTGACTGTGTTCGTCAACGCCCGCTTTCTGACCCAACCCATCACCGGCGTCCAGCGTTACGCGCTCGAGCTCTCCAAAGAGCTAAAGAAGCTGCGCCCCGAACTCCGTTTTATCGCGCCCAAGAATGTCGTTCATCACGAGCTTGCTAAGCAGCTAGGGGCTGAGATCAGAGGTCGCCTAACCGGACACGCCTGGGAGCAGTTCGAGTTACCGCGGTACGCTCTAGGTGGTTTGCTTCTAAGCTTGTCCAATACCGCGCCGCTCACCAAACGCCAGCAACTCGTCGTCCTGCACGACGCCTCGATGTTCGCTGTGCCGGACACGTATTCTTTTGCGTTCCGCAACTGGTACAGACTCCTCTTCACGCAGCTAAGTCGCTCCGCGCTCGAGGTGATTACCGTGTCTAGGTTCTCGCAGCAAGAGCTGGCACACTACTGCGGCGTTCCTGCCGAACGCTTCACGGTGATCTATGAAGGCGCTGAACACATCCGCGCTGTACCTGCCGAACCGGGGATTCTCGAGCAGCAAGGGCTAGGGCACAAGCCCTACCTTTTGGTGGTCGGTAGCCAGAGTCCCCACAAGAACTTTAAACGGCTGGTAGAGGCGTTGGTGCAGCTGGGCGAAACGCCGTTCGACGTGGTCGTGGCAGGCGGGACCAACGCCAAGGTG
>CADCWP010000246.1 GCA_902806425.1 uncultured Truepera sp. | reverse complement strand
GCTACTCCAAAAGCGTAAGAACATGGCTCAAGAACACACCCGGCAAAGCTGGATGAGCGGACAGGCCCGGAAGGTGCCGTTTTGTCCAAGACGCGGACTGGCCCGGATACCCTGGTGGGCACACGAGGTGTCGTTTTCTCCAAGACGGCTGTGCTCGCAAACGTATCGAGTCAGGTTTCAGCTCTTTGGTCCGCTCTTTGACACGTCACGCCGCCCGGGTCAAACCTTTCTCGTCCCTAAGAACCCATGTCAAGAAGATTGCAGCCCTCAACCTACTCCACTCCGGTGTGCTCTTTAGGAGGTAAGTGCGTCTCCACATAAAATCGAAGGAGCTTTGGTCGGCGGGTAGAGATAGCCTTCCGTAGTTATTTAACAGCTGCGTGACGCTATCCCTCAACTTGGTGACGCCCTGAGAAACGGAAAAACCTGTAACGCGGTGGAAACGGGCAGGGCTGCGCTCGAGGTCGGCGAGTTGCGCTTCGCCGGAAGGGTCAATCGAGGAACTCCCGCAAGGTCGAGCGAAACTGCCCGGCAAGAGTTATGTAAGCCCCCAGAAACGGCAGCGCTAAAAGCGCGAACCCCGCCATGATGACGGCGTACGGCACACGCAGATAGCTGCCGAAAAGGCTCCCCAGTCCGACCGTGAGTGGGAAGTTTTCAGGGGTGCTGAGGACGACCAGCGGTAGGAGCGTCTCGTGTGTAGCCAGCAGGGCGTGGATAAAGCCGAAGGTGAGGAGCGCGGGGCGCAGGAGGGGCAGCGCGATGCGGGCGTATACGCCCGTTTCCGAGGCACCCTCGAGCCTAGCGGCGTCGAACAGCTCCGGGGGCAAGCGGCGGTTCATCTCGGTAAAAAAGAGAACCCCCAACCCGCTCACGCTGCCCGGCAGGATCACCCCCCAGAGCGTATCGGTGAGGCCGAGCCGGATAAGCCACTCTAAAAGCGGCACCACCAGCGTCTGCTTAGGGATAAAGATGACGCTGAGCGCGCCGAGGTAAAGGGCGCGGCGACCGGGAAAACGGTAGTGTGCGAAGACGAACCCGGCGGCGCTCGAGCTGAGCAAGACCAGCGCCGTCTGCACAGACACGATCAGCACGGTGCTGAGGTATTGCCGCCCATAGGGCAGCCATTCCCCAAGAAACAGCTCACGAAAATACCGAGGGCTAAGCGACGACGGCAACAGCTGGAGCGGCGTAAAGAGTTCCGCATTGGTCTTAAAGCTGGAGAAAAGCAGCCACAAAAACGGAAACGCCAGCAGCCCTGTAGCCCCGAGCAGCAGCGAGACGAAAAGGGCGCGTCTAAGCCACCTCCAAGTGCGCGTCAGCACGGGCATCTTCGGGACATCAGCGGCGTGTGCGCGCCTCTCGAAAGCGCACGAAAAGCCAGGTAAACAGCACCAAGAGGGGGGCCAACGTGTAACTCATCGCGGCGGCGTACCCGAGATCACCAAATGAAAACGCGCTCTGGTAGCTGTAGGTGACGAGTAAAAGGCCCGCGTCCGCGACCCCGCCAGAGCCGCGCAGGAGCACGTAGGCACCGTCGAAGAGCACAAACGCGTCGAAAACCAAAAACAGTGCCACAAATGCCAGCAGAGGCCGGAGCAGCGGCAGGGTGAGGTAGCGCACACGCTGAAATGAAGTGGCCCCCTCGAGCCGCGCCATCTCGCTGTACACGCGGGGGATGCCCGTGAGTCCCGCCGCCAGCAAAAACGCCGTCAACCCGGTCCAGCGCAGCACGCCCTGTATCACGAGCGCAGAGCGCACCGCCCAAGGGTCCTGCAACCAGTTGACCACGGGCAGTCCCAGCGGCAGCAGCACGAGGCGGTTCAGCAGCCCGTCAGGGCCGTTAAAGGCCAGCAGAAAAAAGATCGCCAGCGCCGCCGGAGCGCTCAGGCTCGGCAGGAGCAGAAAGAACTGGCACACCCGGCGCAGAGGCTCCGGCGCGCGCCCCAGCAGCAGCGCTAAAGCGAACCCCAGGGGAACAACCGTTAATAGCACGCCGAGGGCGTAGAACGTGGTGTTAAAAAGTGCCAGAGCAAAGCGGGGGTCGCGCAAAAGCGCCGCGTAGTTCGCCCCTCCGACGAATACCCCGCCGCCATAGATGCTCTCGTCGAAGAGGGAGAGCCGTAACCCCTGGACGAGCGGGACCAGCCAGAAGAGCGCGTAGAGCAAAAAAAAAGGCAGCAGCAACCCGAGCGGTGGGCGTACACGTTGAGAACGACCCTTCCGCCTCACCCTTTAGCCTCTCCCGCACCGCTGCCTATTGTAGCCGTCATCTATAAAATGGTGCTCGAGGCTCAGACCCAACTGTCAGCAGAAGATGCCCCCATCTGCCTGAACGCACCTCTTACACCCCCCTGCACCGTCAGACCAGATTTTA